>CANPWE010000001.1 GCA_947581895.1 uncultured Clostridia bacterium
GGAGGAACAATAGGTGAACCAGTAGATATCCCAGTAGAAAAAGTATGGGAAGGATTAACAGAAGAAGAATTAGCAAAATATGAAGTTACAATCGAATTAGTAAAAAACGGAGTACCAACAGGAAAAGTAACAACATTGAAACCTAATGAGAAGAAAGACCCAGCATTTGCAAACCAAGAAAAATATGATGAAGATGGACAAGAAATTGAATATACAGTACGTGAAATTGCAATAACATATGAAGGAAAAGTAGTAGCTTCAACAAATGAGCAAGTAAATGAATACTTACAAAGCATAACAGGAAACCAAAAAGACGGAATTGTAGTAAACAATAAGTCAGGAGGAACAATAGGTGAACCAGTAGATATCCCAGTAGAAAAAGTATGGGAAGGATTAACAGAAGAAGAATTAGCAAATTATAAGGTAACAATCGAATTAGTAGCAAATGGAGTTCCAACAGGAAAGGTAGTAACATTAAAAGCTAATGAGAAGAAGGATCCAGCATTTGGAAACCAACCAAAATATGATAAAGATGGAAAAGAAATTGAATACACAGTACGTGAAATCTTAATCACATATAAAGGAAAAACAGTAGCTTCAACAAATGAAGAAGTAAATAAATACTTACAATTAATAGAAGGAGACCAAACAAACGGATTCATAGTACACAACAAGCCAGAAGGAACAACACCAGAAACAGTAGATGTTCCAGTAGAAAAAGTATGGGAAGGATTAACAAATGAAGAATTAGCAAAATATAAAGTAACAGTAGAATTAGTAGCAAATGGAGTACCAACAGGAAAGGTAAAAACATTAACAGCTAATGAAAAGAATGATAAAGCATTTGAAGGACAACCAAAATATGATGAAAATGGAAATGAAATTGAATACACAGTATATGAAATTACAATCACATATAATGGAAAAGTAGTAGCTTCAACAAATGAAGAAGTAAATAAATATTTACAAAGTATAAAAGGAAACCAAAAAGACGGAATTGTAGTAAACAACAAGAAACAAGGAACAACACCAGAAACAGTAGATATCCCAGTAGAAAAAGTATGGGAAGGATTAACAGAAGAAGAATTAGCAAATTATAAGGTAACAATCGAATTAGTAGCAAATGGAGTACCAACAGGAAAGGTAGTAACATTAAGACCTAATGAGAAGAAGAACCCAGCATTTGCTGGACAACCAAAATATGATGAAGGTGGAAATGAAATTGAATACACAGTACGTGAGACCTTAATCACATATAAAGGTATAGCAGTAGCTTCAACACAAGATCAAATAAGTAAATACTTAGATGATATAACAGGAAACCAAACAGACGGATTTGTGGTTAATAACCATAAAGAAGGTATAGAAGAAAGTAAATTTGACTTAAGCTTACGTAAATTCATTGCAAAAGTTGGAAATACAACATATGATAGAGAACCAAAACCAGATGTAACAGGATTAGTAAATGGTTCATCAACAACAGCAGAATATGTTCATACAAAAGAACCAATATATGCAAAACGTGGAGATACAGTAATCTACACATTAAGAGTATACAATGAAGGTGAAGTGGCAGGATATGCTACAGAAGTAACAGATTACTTACCACAATCACTAGTATTTGTAGAAAATAGTGAAATCAACAAGAAATATGGATGGAAAGTTTCTAGTGATGGAAGAACTGTAACAACAACATATTTAGCAGATAAACTAATAGATGCATTTGATGGTGAAACTCTAGATTATGAAGATATCCAAATCGAATGTAAAATTTCAGAAGATGCAAATGTTAAGGTTAACTTAACAAACATCGCTGAAGTAACAGATGATGCTGATGAAAACGGAGATGAAGTTGAAGATAGAGATAGTACACCAGATAATGAAGATGTACCTGATGATAAAGATTTACCAGGATACAAAGATGAAGAATCAAATAAACCATATGTACCAGGACAAGAAGATGATGATGACTTCGAAAAAGTTTATATTGATGATACATCAATGTATGTAGAAAAAGTTTGGGATGATAATAACAACAGACAAAACACAAGACCAAGTGAAATTAAAGTTCAATTATTAGCAAATGGTGAAGCATATGAAAATGAAGTAACACTTAATGCTGAAAATAATTGGAAACACACATGGGATAAATTACCAACAATAATTAATGGTAAAGAAGTAACTTATACTGTAAAAGAAATTAGCAATGTTGATAAATATACAACTACATATAATACTTCAGGCAATAAAGTAATAATTACTAATACAAAAAATAAAGAATTTGACTTAAGCATGCGTAAATTCATTGCAAGAATTGAAGATAAAGAATACAATAGAGCACCACAAGTAGATGTAACAAACCTAGCAAACGGTTCTGCTACAACTGCTACATACAAACATTCAAAACAACCATTACTTGCAAAATGCGGTGACTCAGTAATCTATACTTTAAGAGTATACAATGAAGGTGACATAGCAGGATATGCTTCAGAAATCACAGATCACTTACCAGACTTATTAGAATTCGTTGAAAACAGCGAAATCAACAAGAAATATGGATGGCATGTATCTGAAGATGGAAGAGTAGTATCAACATCATACTTAGCTGATAAGTTAATAGATGCATTTGATGGCACAACATTAGATTACGAAGATATCCAAATCGAATGTAGAATTTCAGAAAATGCTTTACGTAATAGTTACTTAACAAATATTGCTGAAATTACAGAAGATAAAGATGAAAATGGAAATGAAGTTGAGGATAGAGATAGTAGTACAGATAATGTAAATGTACCAAATGATGAAGACTTACCAAATTATAAGAATGATGAGTTAAACAAAGAATATGTACCAGGACAAGAAGATGATGATGACTTCGAAAAAGTTTATATAGAAGATCAACACTTCGACTTAGCATTACGTAAATTCATAACAAAAGTTGATGATTCAGAAGTAACTGATAGATATCCAGTATTCAAAGTAGACGAAAATGGTAAATATGTATATGAACATACAAAAGAACCAATAGTAGTTGCTACATCAAATATAGTAACTTACACAATTAGAGTTTACAATGAAGGAAATACATCTGGATATGCAAGTAGAGTAATGGATAATGTACCAAATGGATTAAGATTTGTACAAGCAACTTATGATGAAAATGGAAATGCTACAAATACAAATGCTGAATATAGATGGGTAATGTATAGAGAGATTAATGAAGGTGAAGTTGCAGATTCTCTAAATACAATAAGCTACAGTGGTAAGACATATGTAGTAACTGATAACCCAGATAATGCTAAACTAATAGTTACAGATTACTTAGCTAAAGAACAAGATTCATATGAAGAAGAAAACTTATTAAAAGCATTTGATCCAGATACAATGAGTGAACCAGATCATAGAGATATTAAAGTTTCATTCGAGGTTGTTGAACCTAATACATCAGACAGAATTATCATAAATAGAGCTCAAATTACTGAAGATACAGATAGAAATGGTAAACCTGTAGATGATGAAGATTCTACACCAAATGTATGGAACGAAGGTGAAGATGATCAAGATATTGAGAAGATAAGAGTTAGATACTTTGACTTATCATTACGTAAATGGGTAACAGAAGCAATTGTAATTGAAAATGGAAAACAATCTGTAACTCAAACTGGTCACCATGCAGAAGATGATCCTGAAGCAATGGTAAAAGTTGACTTACGTAAAGATAGATGGAAAAATGTAACTGTTAAATTCAGATACAGTATCAGAGTAACAAATGAAGGTGAAATTGCTGGATATGCTAAAGAAGTTAAAGATTATATTCCAAAAGGATTGAAGTTTGAAAAAGCTGATAACCCAGATTGGTATGTAGTTGAAGACAATGTAGTTGCAACTACACAATTAGCAGATAAGTTATTACAACCAGGACAAAGTGCTGAAGTATCTATTACATTAACATGGATTAATTCTCAAGATAATTTAGGTGGTAAGATAAATACTGCAGAAATTAGTAAAGACGAGAATGAATTCGGAACACCAGATATTGATTCAACACCAGATAATAAAGTTGCATCTGAAGATGATATTGATACAGCACCAGTAATGTTAGCTATTAGAACAGGTAAACAAGTTGAATACACAGTATTAATTATCGGAACATTAGCAATACTAATTGGAGGAATATATTTGGTAAAAAGATATGTGTTAAAATAAAAAATAACCGGGGCTTAAGCCTCGGTTATTTTTTGTAGATTAAGTAGTAGTAAAAAAATTTGGGGAAATCTTAGGATTTCCTCAAATTTTCATATATTTTAATAGTAATTATAATACAATTCATTTACGAAATCTAGTATAGATTTTGTGCTAGAGTCAATATTACCTGCTCCAACTTCTGATGAATATCTTAAAATATAATAAGCATCTGATGCTGATACTCTACCATCATTATCTAAATCTGCATATTTTTCTGCATATGCACATGAAGCTGTTCCACGTGCTGCCATTTGTAAACAAAGTGAAGCATCTATACTATTTATTAAACCATCAGCATTTAAGTCACCAAAATCTTTTAATTGATCAGGTGTTGCAAGTCCTTCAATTTCACAAGTATTTGGTTTTTCATGCGAAATTATTGAAGAAAGTTTTGAGTTTACAAATTCATCACAATTACATAACATAGTTAAGAAATCTCTTCTATTCCATATACCTTTATCTAGGTTTGAAATATATTCTTCTATTTCTGTTTCAGAATAGTTGTCTCCTCTATATAAAATTATGCTAAATGCTTTTCTTACAAAATCTGAGTTGTTTAAGTCTCCCATTTTCATACTAGCTTCTGGGCTTAAGAAAACACCTTGTGTAACATGATAAATACTTCCATTATCTATATAAATATTTGCCCAATGTTCTGCTTCTTCATCACTAGCTTCTCTTTGTAAAACTGTTCTATATAAATATTTCATATAATATTGTGCATCTTCTTTAGAGATTTGTACTCTCATTGTATCTGGATAAGGTGTGTGCAAATCTGGTCCTGAACCTATATAATCTTTTGGGTCTAAATTTGTATAAGATGTTGTGTTTACTAAATAATGACGTCCATATCTGTTTTCAGTAATCATAACTGATTTAGATTTTCTTATTTCAAAATGTAAGTGCATATGTCCAGCATCTCCTGAACTTCCCATTGTAGCAATTTCTTGCCCTACAGTAACTGTACTTCCTTTTGAAACTTTAAGAGATCCACCTTTTAAGTGTGCATATAAGAAACATCTACCTGTAGAAGGTTCTTGGATAATGATATAGTTACCATATCCTCCACCATCTTTAAGACCTGCTGATGTTCTTCTTTGATTTCTATCTACATAATTAACACTTGGGTTAATAACTTTATCTGCACTTGTTGCTATAACTGTACCATCAACAACTGATATGACTGAATATGTGTGTCCATATATTCCTGTTATATCCATACCATAATGTGATTCACAACTAGCATAATAGTATTGTTCTTCTGGCCATTTTTGGTTATTTACTATATATTCTCTACCAGATTTTCCATCTTTTATAGGAGTTGTGTTTCTGTTACCATAGAATTCATAATCTATGTATGTTTCATTTGCATTTTCTCCGCCTATTGGCCATTTGTATTCAGTAGCTTGAACTTTGTTTGATTTTAAGATTATTGCTATTAATGAAATTGCAATAAATAATAGGATTTTTTGTGTTTTTTTCATATTTATAAATTCCCCCTCTAAAAATTTTTTAACTGTCTTCTATTATAACAAATTTTTGTTGAAATGTCAATTTATGTAAATCAGCTCGCTTAAAATTTTTTCAAAAGTGAAAATAAAGCATTGTATTGACATAGTACATAAAATATAGTATAATGTATATACTACAAAAAGAAAGGAGAGTAAAATTATGGCTCAAACAACAATAAATGTTCGTATAGACGAAGATTTAAAAAAACAATTTGAATTTTTTTGTAATGAGACAGGACTTAATATATCTACAGCAATAAATATATTTATAAAAACAGTAGTAAGAGAACATCAAATACCATTTAAAATAGCAACAGACCCTTTTTATTCAGAGGAAAATATGGCACATCTAAAAAAAGCAATAAAAGATTTGGAAGACGGAAAAGGTGTGGAACATGATTTAATAGAGGTTGAAGACTAATGAAAAAAATTTGGCAAGAAGAAGCATGGGAAGATTACTTATATTGGCAAACTTGAGATAAAAAACTAATAGAAAAGTTTTACAAGCAAATGTTTATAGAGTATAAAAAATTAGAACTGTTGAGAAATTTCAGTTCTAATTTTTTATACTCTTTTTTGAACGAGATTTTATTATTACTAAAAGAATATAAATTCCTAACAAAGATAATCCAATTTTTAAAATAATACTTAGTGTAATTCCTTTAATTGGTGAATTTTTTAAATAGCCTGTAATTTGTTCATCATTTTGTGCAATGATTTGTTGATTGGCAGGTTCTTCAACTTTTACTATATCTTCATAGTTTGCAAAACCGTATTCAAATAGTGTTTTACAATCTTCATCACGATATACAACATTATTTTTTGGTTCTGGTGCATTTAGAATTACAGCAAGAAATTCCATATCATCTTTTTTAGCAGTTGCTATTATGCATGAACCTGCTGGTTCTGTAAATCCAGTTTTTAAACCAGTAGCATATTCATAATAACTATTTGATTCTGGTTTTATTAATGTATTAGTAGTATAAAATGTTCGTGAATTAGAATTAGATGGATGTAAAGTATATGAAGTTTTACACCCTATGTCAGTAATTTGTGGATAATTGGTAGCGTATAATGTTATAAGAGCCATATCTTTTGCAGTTGAATAATGTTCTTCATCATGAATTCCACTTGGATTAGTAAAATGAGAATTTGTACATCCAATTTCCTCTGCCTTTGCATTCATTAGATCTGCAAATTTTTCAACAGAACCTGAAATGTGAATTGCTAAAGCAAAACCAGCATCATTAGCAGATGGAATTAAAAGTACATTTAAAAGCTGTTCAACAGTTACTTTTTCACCAGCTGTAAGATATGCTGTGGTATATCCAGCAGGAACTTTTGAAATCATTTCATTTGTGATTGTAACAGTATCATTTAAATTACAATTTTCGACAGTTAAAATTGCAGTTAAAATTTTGGTGATACTTGCAGGATACATTTGTTTATCAGAATTTTTTTCATATGCAGTTCTACCAGTTGAGTGTTCTATTAGAATACATGATTCAGAATATAAGTTTAGATTCATATCTTCATTTTCATTTGTATCAGTAGTGTTAGTGGATTCTTCTGCAAATGATGTTGTTGAAAAAAGAAGCAAGATAATAATGAGTATATTAATAATTAATTTATAATTTTTTTTCATAAGTTTCTCCTTAAATTATTTATTGCATATTATATATTAATAGTATATAGAATTCAAGTAGTTTATTGTAATTTTCACATAAGATAACAGATTGTAAAATTATGCTGGTAATAAAAACACAGGTTGACATAACACGAAAAACGAGATATAATAGTATTGCGTTTTAATTTTAAGAATAGTACAAAATCACAACGGAAAAAATAAATACAGAACCTAAGAAAAAAATTATTAAAAAATTAAATAAAAAATGGGGGTTTTGTTGGTAATGAAAATATCAAGTATTAAACATGATATTTTAATTGTGGTTGTGATTTTTATGTTAATTGAAAGTGTTTCAATTTTTAGTTATCAAAAATTAGTATTAGGAAGTAATGAAAAAGATGAAATAAATACACAAAATATAATTGATAAAACAATTGTAGATTTAACAGGTGATGAAGCAGAAACATTAGAGCTTATAAATGAATATAGAAAGAAAAATGGGCTTACAGATTTAAAACCTATTAAAAGTTTACAAGATGTATCAAAATTAAAAGCTGAAGATCTAGTTAATTATGAATATTTCTCACATACTTCTCCAAACCTAGGTACACCATTTGAAATGCTAAAGAACAATGGAATATATTATAAAGTTGCAGGAGAGAATTTAGCCGGAAACACTACTCCTCAAAGGGCTGTAGAGGCTTGGATAAACTCAGAATCTCATCGAGATAATATATTAGATGGAAGATTTCAGTATACGGGAGTATATGTTATTGATAGTGAGGTTTATGGGAAGGTTTTTGTACAAATATTTATGGGAGTATAAAATGAATTTATGTTAATAGAAAATGTTAGTAAAAAGTAAATTTAGTTAGTAAACATTTTTGTAAAGAGCGATGAAATAGCAGTATCCTTAGAGAAAAATGCCAAAATGTTACAAAAATGTAACATAAAAATAAAGAAAATGTTAAAAAAGGTAGTTTAAATAAACTATCTTTTTTCCGTATGTGGGCAAATTTTAGTGAAACCGAAAGGCTAGAAATGGGTATTAAATAAAATAAAAAAAAATTTTATAATAATAGTAAGTAAATTAAAAATAAAATTAAATCTAATATTAAAGTAAATATACAGTACTAGAAGAATAAAAGAGATTATAGAGAAAATTCAATAGAAAATTCAATTGATTTACATAAAACAACATATTTCATAATTAATATTTGCAAAGAAGGTGAATACAAATGAAACTTAGTAAAAAACTAAAAAGACAGCTAAAGAAAAGACTGCTTATATGCATGTCAAGTATAACATTTGTGCTAATGCTAATTGCAGGTGGCAAATTAGCAGGAATACCTATGCTAGAAAATTATTTTGGTGGTGTACAAGAAAAGGTATTAAATGTATCACCAATAAATGGATATGATGTAACGATTAAAGATAATATTTCAATAGAATCATTAGAAAATGAGCAAAATTTAACAAATAGCCAAGATGTTCAGGAGCAAATTAATATTGTTCCTGAAAGTACACAAATACTAGATATACAAAATATAGAAACAAGTAATGAGTTATCAAACACTAAAAGTATGTTTATAGATAATAAACTATCAAACACAGACACAATAACATATATTTATGATGCACAAGACTTAGTAAATTTTAGAAATTCAGTAAATAATGGAGATACATACTTAGGTGAAACTGTATATTTAATGAATAATATAGATATGAGTACAGTTTGTTCAGTAACAACAGGTTCTTTTACCCCAATAGGAGCCACAGGTACAAATTTCGCAGGTACATTTAATGGAAATTATCATGAAATAAGTAATTTATATATTAGTAGTAATGAATATCCAAGTTTAGGATTATTTGTACAAATACAAAATACGGCAATTATTGAAAATCTAGTAATGAAAAATTTGTATATATATAATAATTACAACACAAATAATTCTTATACTTGTGCAGGTGGAATAGTAGGAACTAACAATGGAAAGATAATTAATTGTGGAGTAGAAAGTGGAAGTGTAGCTGCATATAGAACAGTTTCTTATAGTGGAAGATGGTTAAATGCAATTGCAGGTGGAATTGCAGGAAATTCCAATAATGCAGAGATAAATTCTTGTTATAATAAAGCAAAAATTACTGGAAGTAATAACAAAGTAAATTATTTAGGTTCTCTAGTAGGAGGTATTGTAGGTGATGTAGGAGCGGCAAATAAAGTAATAAATTGTTATAATGTTGGTACAGTAGAAGCAACTGGATATGCTGTCATTCTAGGTGGAATTGTAGGAGATGCAGGAAACTCAAAAGGTGCAACTGTTGTCAACTCATATAATAGAGGAACTCTTACAAACAAAGGAGCAGGACAAAACCCATTTATTGCAGGTATAGTAGCAAGAGGAAATAATACAAAACCAAGCAATAGCTATTGTATAACTGGAAATAATCATGCCTATTATTCTACTACAAGTTCAAGTTCTGCTAATAATACAGGAATGGTAGCAGCAGCCAATATACAAACATATACAGCAACACTAGGAAGTGCATTTGCATACGATATTTATAATAAAAATGACAATTATCCAGTATTATCATGGCAAAATGAAACAACAGTAATGAATTTAAATAAAAATCAAGCATATATAAAAATAAACGAAGAATTACATTTAAATGTTGTAGAAGATGATAAAGTAAAACAAATTTTAGGAAAAAGTTATCAAGCAAGTGATTTTAAATGGACAAGTACAAATGAAGATGTAGCTACAGTTAATGAAAATGGTGTTGTTAGAGGATTATCAGACGGATATACAACAATATATGCACACCATGAAGAAAGTGGATTATACGCAATGTGTGTAATAAATGTAGCAAAAGATTTTACAGCTCCACAAATAGCAACAGGAAATGGATTTACAGTAATATTAAAATCAGATGGAACTGTAGTAACAATAGGAAATAATGAAAAAGGAACATTAGGAAATGGAACAACAGAGAGCTCAAAAGAAGCAGTAAATGTACGTATAGATATAGATACAGAATTAAAAAATATAGTAAAAATAGCAGTAGGTTCTAACCATGTTTTAGCATTAGCAAGTGATGGAAAAGTATATGCATGGGGAGCAAATAATGTTGGACAATTGGGACAAAACAATACTGATGATCAAGTGTATGCAAAACTAGTATTAGGAGAAGAAGGATCAAGCTATCTAACTAATATAGTGGATATAGATGCAGGTGCAACAGGTTCTATAGCTTTAGATAAAAATGGAAACGTATATGTATGGGGAAATGGAATTAATGGAGAGATAGGAGATAGTGCTAAATTATCAAAAAGCTTACCAGTAAAAGTAGAAAAAGTAAAACATGCAATACAAGTTCAAATGGGAAATGGGCATGTAGGAGCATTAACATCAGAAGGAGTAGAATGGTCTTGGGGATTAAACACAAATGGACAACTTGGAATAAATTGCACAGTTAGTACTTCATGGCCAATGAAAACAGCACTAGATATTACAGAACTTTCTTTAGGTGCAGCTCATACAACTGTAAAGAATATAGATGGAAATCTATATGCAGTAGGAGCATGTAGTAATGGAAGACTAGGAACAACAGGTACAACAAATCAAACAAAGTATATAGAAATAAGCTTACCTGAAGAAATAAGAAATAATCAAATAAAATATGTAAAATCAGGAATGATGAACACAACAATATTATTAAAGAATGGAAGTGTATGGGAAACAGGATTTAATTTACAAGGAGAATTAGGAATTGGAACAGATGGATCAGCTGCTACTTCTACAACATTTATACAAGGATTAACAAATGAAAGTACTCCAATAGAAAATGTATTAACAATTGGAAAAAATTTGGGAAATGTAGCTGGTTCTGCAACAGCAGGATATGGATTAAACACAGCAGTAATACTAAAAAATGGAGATGTATATACAACTGGAGATAATACATATGGACAAATAGGTAACAATAGTACAGCAAGTAAATCATATTATACAAAAATGGGATATGCATATTTAGATTATGAAGATAAAGCAGTAGAAGTTGATGAACAAGGATATCAAATAGATTTAAATAAATTAAAATATATTCAACAAGCACTAAATGTATATAATCAAGAGGTATTATTGAAGGTAGGAGATAAAATAAAATACACACTGTTAGATGATACTCTTGCCACTTTAGATGAAAATGGAAAAATAACACCTAAAAAGGGAGTTACAGGAATAACAAGAATTAAAATAGAGGATTTAGCAAACAATTATGAAACTTATTTTACAATAATAATAAATAAATTAAAGAATACAGACACAGTAACATATATTTATACTAGTGAAGATATGGTAAACTTTAAAAATAGTGTAAATTCAGGTGATGATTACACAGGTAAAACAGTATATGTAATGGCAGATATAGACATGAGTAATGTTTGCTCAGAAAGTATTGGTTCATGGGAGCCAATAGGAATAAATACATATTTTGCTGGAACTTTTGATGGAAATTATCATAAAGTGAGAAATTTGTATATTAATAGTAATGCATATCCATATTTGGGATTATTTACACAAACAAAAAGTACATCTATAATAAAAAATTTAATATTAGAAGATTTGTATGTGTATAGTAATTATAATACTTCAAGTAATAGTAATACAGTAGGTGGTATAGTAGGAAACAATACAGGAAAGATAATTAATTGTGGAGTAGAAAGTGGAAGTGTAACATCATATAGATCAATCTATGTAAATGGAAAATGGCTAAATATACATATAGGTGGAATTGCAGGAAATTCTTCTGGCGAAATTAATTCTTGCTACAATAAAGCAAGTATTAGTGGAACAAATAATAAATCAAAGTTTTATTTAGGCTGTTTGGTAGGAGGAATTGTAGGTAATGCATCAGGAACTAATAAAGTAATAAATTGTTATAATATAGCCAATTTATATGGAACTGGATATGCTCTTATTTTAGGAGGAATAGTTGGAGATGCAGCAAATTCACAAAGTACAACAGTATCAAATTGTTATAATATAGGAAGTTTAACAAATGGTGGAGGAACAAATGTAAATATAGCAGGTTTAGTTGCAAGGGGAAATAATACAAGGCCTACTAATAGTTATTGTATAAATGGAAATACTCATGCATATTATCCTAATATGAGCTCTTCAAGTTATGTTAATACAGGCATGGTACAAAAAGAGAACCTAAAAAATTATTCAACAACATTAGGACTAGCATATGAAAAAGATGATTGGGAAATAAATGAAGAATATCCAATTTTATGGTGGGAAGCACCATCAGTAGAATTAAGTCATAAACAAGTGTATATAGAAGAAAATGAAGAATTAAAATTGAATATAATAGTAAATGAAACAGTAGACAAAATCTTAGAAAGAAAAGTTTCAGTACAAGACTTTGATTGGAAAAGTACAAACGAAGATATAGCTACTGTTAATGAAGATGCAAAAATTACAGGTGTAAGTGAAGGATATACTACAATATATGGACATCATAAAGAAAAAGATTTATATGCAATGTGTGTAGTATATGTATCAGCAAAAGGTAAACAAGCTACTCCACAAATAGAAACAGGAGAAAACTTTACAGCAATATTAAAACCAGATGGAACAGTATGGACAATAGGAAATAATGAAAAAGGACAGCTAGGAGATGGAACAAATGAAGAAAGAATAGAAGCAGTTCAAGTAAAAACTAGTGATGGAAAGGGATTAACAGGAATAATAAAAATATCAGTAGGAACAAACCATGTATTAGCATTAACAGACAATGGTGAAATATATGCATGGGGAGCAAATGACTATGGACAATTAGGAATAAATAACACAGAATCTTCAAATTATGCAGTAAAAGTATTGGGAGAAGGAGGTTCATCAATACTTGATAGAATAATAGATATAAGTGCTGGAGCATATGGAAGTAGTGCTATAAATGAATTTGGTTGGGTATATGTATGGGGAAATGGAACCTATGGAGAAATGGGAAATGCAACAACCATCTCTAATAGTACACCAACAAAAACAACGGTAAACAATGGAATATCAGTATCAACAGGATCAGGTCACAATGTGGCACTAGCTCAGAGTGGAAGAATATATACATGGGGAAGAAATACATATGGAGAATTAGGAATAGGAAATACAGCAAATAATACAACAGTTTTAAAAGTTGCTGATAAGGCAACAGAAATATCAGCTGCAGGATATGAAACTGTAGTAAAAGATATAGATAAAAAAGTATATGTAGCAGGATTAAATACCTCAGGACAATTAGGATTAGGAACATATACAAATGTAACAAAATTGACAGAAACAAAGCTTCCAGAAGAAAACAGTATACCTGAAGGAACAGATCCACAAGAAGAAACAATAAATAATGATGTAAAATATGTAAAAGCAGGAAGTGGAAGTATAACTATTCAATTAAAAAATGGAGAAATATATACAATAGGAATAAACACAAAAGGAGAACTAGGAGTAGGAACAAATACAAATGAAACAAAATTTGTAAGAGGTAAAATAATAGAAAAAAATGAAGATGAAATAGAGGAAGTAGTAGAATTAGAAAATACATTAATTATAGGAAGAAGCAATGGAGAAAATACAAGTTTAGATATAGCAACAATAAATGAAAATGGAAGAGTATATACAGCAGGAGCAAATACAAATGGCCAAATAGGAGATAACACCAAAAATGATACAAATTATTTTACAAAAATGGGATATGTAAAAGTAAATTATCCAGAGAAAATAGAAATGAAGGTAGGGGATATTAAGCATTTTACAGAAGAAGATATACAATACAAAGAAATTTATTTTAACATTAATAAAGAAGATGTAATAAAAAAGACATTAATAAATAATGGAATAATACAAGATGAAGAAATAGCCACATATGAAACAGGTACAGTAACAGCAAAAACAGTAGGAAATACCATATTAATAATAAAAAAAGAAGAAACAAAAACATTAGTATATATACCAGTAAAGGTATTACCACAAAATACAGAAGGAACAGTAGTTCCAGATGTTAAAACAGGAGATAATTTTACAATTTCATTAAAATCAGATGGAACAATATGGAGTTTTGGTACAAATACAAATGGAGAATTAGGATTAGGTGATAAAACATATAGAAATTCACCAAAACAAGTTAAAATATTAAAAGAAGAAAGTACACAAAATATAGAAGAAATAGAGAATATAGATGAAACAGTAGAATCAGAAGGACAAGTAGAATCAGAAAAAACAGAAAAATTAGAAATAATAGAGCAAATAGCAGTAGGAAATAGCCATGTAATAGTTTTAACAGAAGATGGAAAGGTATATACATGGGGATTAAATAGTAGTGGACAATTAGGGAATGGAACAAAAACGAATAGTTATATTCCTCAAGAGGTGCAAATGCCAGAGGGAAAAGAATTGGTGAAGGTAATACAAGATACAGTAATAAAAATAATAGCAAATAAAAATGTAAGTTATGCAATAACTCAGCAAGGAAAAGTATATGCATGGGGAGAAGGTTATGGAACAAAACCAACACTGCTAGAGAAAACAATAGAAAAGACAATAGAAGTAGAAGAAGAGAAACAAGACAAAACAGAAAAATTAGAGATAAATCTAATTGATTTATCCAATAATTATATGTTAGATATAGAGGGAAATGTTTATAGTAAAAACACAGGAAATAAATTAGAAATAGAAGAAAAAATAAAACAAATATCAGAAGGAACAAACCATACACTATTCTTAAGTAAAACAGGAAAAGGCTATTCAATAGGACAAAATGCATATGGACAGTTAGGAAATGGTGATTATTCAGCAAGCGAAAATAATGTAGTAAAAATAAAGTCTATAGAAGGAAGTACTGAATTACAAAACATAATAAAACTTGAAGCAGGAGATGGATATTCAGTAGCAATACTAAAAGATGGAAAACTATTAGAATGGGGAGCTAATAGAGCAGGTCAATTGGGAATAGAACAAAGCAAAGTTGAGGAAACATGTAATATAAAAGAAAACGAACATGTATCATCACTTGTTGAAGAAACAAAACAAAAATTAATGATAATGGACGCAGGAGGAGACCATGTGGCAATAGCACTAACTGATGGAAATGTATATACATGGGGATTAAATACAGATGGAGAGCTAGGAAATGCAACAAATGATAATAGTATAGTGCCACAATTAGTTGGAAAAAATATAGTTGAAACAAACATAAATAATTTAATTCTAAGCGAAAATGAAACATTTGATATAAATGCAAACACAACATATTTTAACTTATTACAAGAAATAGGAAATGAAATAGAATATGAAAGCAAAGATACACAAGTAATAACAGTAAATAATAAAACAGGAGAAGCTACTGCAGTAAGACAAGGAAAAACAATAATAGTAGCAAAAGAGAAAGATACAGATAATATGTCAGTTATTCAGGTTAGGGTATTACCAGATGGAATAGAAATAGAACAGGAACCAGAACCAGAGCCAGGGCAAACAGAACATAAAAAAATAAAAATAGAGCCAGAAGTAGTAACAAATGGTAGCCATACAGTAACATTAAAAGTAGATGGTACTGTTTGGTGTTATGGAAATAATTCGAATGGAGAATTAGGAAATGAAACAACAAAGTATTCAGATGAACCAGTACAGGCAATATTCCCAGAAGGAACAATAATAATACAAATATCAGCAGGAGAAAACTTTTCATTAGCATTAGATAGTGAAGGTCATGTTTGGGCATGGGGAGCAAATGACTATTATCAATTAGGAAGTACTATAAAAGGATATATAAATAAACCAACCAAAGTACAAGGTTTAGAAAGAATAACAAAAATATCAGCAGGAAGTTATTCTGCATTAGCAATAGATGAAAACAAAGAAGTATATGGTTGGGGACTAAACTCAAATGGAGAATTAGGAATAGGAAGTTACACAAATAAAGTAAGCATTCCTACAAAAGCAAAATATATATCAGACATTATAGACATAGAAATAGGGAAAAACCATGCGATAGCATTAAAAACAACAGGAGAGGTATATGTAACAGGACTAAATATGTATGGACAACTAGGAAGTGGAAATACAACTATAAAGAAAGTATCACATTTTACAAAAGTAGAATCATTAAAAGAAGTAGGAAGAATAGGAACAACAGAATCAGGAAATATTATAGCAACAGTAGATGGAGAAGTATATACATGGGGCTTGAATATTTATGGAGAATTAGGTTTAGGAGATAAAACAAATAGAAGTACTCCAGAAAAAGTAGTAGAACTACAAAATATAGTAGATATAGATGGAGGAAAAAATCATGCAATAGCTTTAGATAGACAAGGAAAAGTATATTTAGCTGGTTCAAATAGATATGGACAATTAGGAAATGGTACAATAGAAGATAATACTCAATTTGGAGAAATACAAATAAAAGATATAATGACAGTATCAGCAGGAAATACATATACTGCTATGGCAAAAACAGATGGAACTGTATGGGGAAATGGAGATTATAATCATGGAGACACAACATTAAAAAGTAAAACAAATAGTCTAGTTCCAATGCAAGTAGGAAATGATACATTTGGCTTAGGAGTAATAAAAGTAACTGTAAAAAAAGAAGAAACAGTAAATATAACTAAAAATATAGCATTTAGTTTCAATCTAATGTTCTTAAACAAAAATAATGTAGAAGATATAGAATATACAAGTTTAAATGAAGAAATAGCCATAGTAGATGAGGAAGGAAATGTAACAGGAAAAAAAGAAGGATTTACATGGGTAAAAGCAACTGAAGCAGATGGTAAAGAACATGTAGTGGGTGTATATGTAATTGATAAAGAATCAGAATATGCACCAGAAGTAAGTGCAGGAGAAGACTTTGCAACAGTATTAAAGTCAGAAGGAACAATATGGACATTTGGACATAACAATAATGGAGAACTAGGAATAGGTTCAAACAAAACAAAAGATATACCAGAAAGAACAAATGTTAATGCATCATATAGTGAGAGTAATTCAGGAAATAGTTTCACAATAGCATTAAGAAAAGATGGAACAGTATGGAGTTTTGGAAAGAATAATTATGGTCAATTAGGAACAGGGAACACAAACAACTTGTTAAGTCCAATGCAAATATCAGGAATAGGTGATATAGTACAAATAGCAGTAGGAAAAGAACATGTTGTTGCAATGGATAGCTATGGAATATTATATGGATGGGGAAGAAATATAGAGCAACAATTAGGAATAAAAGGAACAATGATTGTAAGCCCAACAGTAATCCCATACACAGAAGGAACCATAAGTAGTGTATGGGCAGGAGAAAATGAAACTGTGATTATTAATACACAAGGTAAAGTGTATGGATATGGAAGCTTATTAAAAGGAGAATTAAAAGGAATAGATAATGCTGTAAAAGTATCAATAGGAAAAGGATATATGTTAATTTTAACAACATCAGGAGAAGTGTATAAATATGATGGAAAATTGGTTAAAGTAAATGGATTAAGTGAAATAGTAGATATAGATGTAACAGGAAAAAATAATATAGCACAAACAAAAAACGAGGAAGTATATACATGGGTTGATGAAAATGTTCCTGTTAAAGATGAATTAGAAAATATTTACACAATAGGTGTAGGAGTAAACAACTATTATGTAATATTAACAGATGGAACTGTATATGCAAAAGGAAATAATAAATATGGACAATTAGGAAATAGCACAAGGATTGATAGTGAGAAATTTACTTTGATAGGAGATAGACAATTTAACATAGATCCTGAAACAGCAACAATGAAAGTTGGTGACATAGAAAATATTGATATACAAGGAAATCCATTTAATGTATTTAATTTTAACAAGTTATCAAGTAATGAGTATACTTTTGTAAGTGATGAAGAAAATGTAGTATCTGTAGAATCAGGAAAATTAAAAGCTGTAGCAGAAGGAACTGCACATATAACAATTACAGATAAAGTAACAGGAGAGCAGATTACTATTACAAGAATAGTAATAGCACAAGAAGAAGATAGGATTTTAGAAATAAAAGTAGATGATACACTTGCAAATTTAGCAAAAGATTCAACAAAAGAAAAAATGAAATATGAAGTTAAAGTAGTTACAGATAAGAACACAGGATTATTACAAATTAAGACAAAAGAAGCAACAGATAGAATAAAAATAAATGATAGTGAATGGCAAGAAAATGGAACATTTAGTCAAGAAGTTAGTTTAGAAAGTAAGACAACTGAATTTACTATTACAGTTGGAGTTAAAAATAATGAAAACAATTACCCAGTAGAATATACATACACCTTAATTGTTGAGAAGATATCAGATGATATACAATTAGACAAAATAACAGTAACATCAACAGATGATGAGGGAAATACAAGTAAATTGCAAGCAATACCAATAAGTACTACAAAATATGAAGTTATAGTAGATGAACCTACACAAATTTCAGAAGTAGAAGCAGTTGCAAGAAGTGAATATAGTTTTGTAAGTATAGATGGATTAGAATATTCAAAACATACTCAAAAAACTAATATAGATATGGAAAATAGCACAAGTAAAGAAATTATAATATTAGTAAAATCTGAAGCTGAAACAGAAGTAGAATATACATTAATTATTAATAAAAAGAATGAAGCAATGAACTTATCAAGCTTAAAAGTAAATGATAAAGAAGCTAGAAAAGTATCAGAAACAATGTATGTTGCATCTGTAAAAAAAGATTGTGATTTAGCAACTATAGAAGCAAATGTAGTTAGTAATTTAGCAAATATAAGCATAGCAAATAAAGATTATGAATTATCTACAAGTACAAGACAAGTAAAAATAAATAGTAATGTAACACAGGTATCAATAAAAGTAATGCTACAAGAAGATATAAAAGAATATACATTATATATTTATAAAACAGATGAAGAAATAGAAGAAAGCTTACAACTAGAGGTGTTATTAGTAAATGGTGTATTAATAGAACCAGAAGAAGAAAATGGAAAATATGTAGTTTATTTACCAAGTGTTGAAACAGAAGCAACAATTAAAGCAATAGCAAAAGAAAGCACAACATTAGTAAATATAGATAATCAAGGTGATGAAGAAGGAGATAGTGAAAGAAAAGTTGAAATAACAGAGGATGAAAATGAATATACTGTAAAATTAACAAATACATCAAAAGACAGTAAAGAATATAAAGTAATAATAAGAAAAGCAGAGAAAGATACAACATTAGATAAAATCTATGTAACTAAAGAAGATTTACAAGTACAAGCAGAATTACAAGATGATGGAACATATTTAGTAAAATTACCTTTAGGTTTTGAAGATGCTTATGTAACAGCAGTAGCAAGATATCCTAAAGCAAAAGTACAAGTTAATCAAACAGGAAAATATGTAATTAAACAAGATACACAAAATGTAAAATTACAAGATACAATTACTCAAGTAATAATTAAAGTTGAATCAGATGATGGAACCAATGAAAATAGCTATATATTAAATATAGTTAAAAAATCTAATAATGCAGATTTAAACTATATAGAAGTGAATGAAAAAAGAGCAACATTACAAGATGATGGAACATATTTAATAAATCTTAGTGAAGCATTAACAGAAGTGAATGTAAAAGCTCAAGCAAAAGATGAAAATGCAGATATAAAAATAGATGGTTATGAATTTAATAAACAGACAACAACAGAAACAGTAAAAATAGACTCAAAAGAAACAATATGTACAATATATGTAAAAGCTGAAGATGGAACAGTAAAAAAATATACACTAAGAATATCTGGATTACCAGATGATTCAACATTACAAAGTGTAACAGTAAATGGAATAGAAGCTAAATATATTGAAGGAGAAAACAAATATGAAATAAGATCTGAAGAAACAAACTTTAATATAGTAGCAACTGCAACTGATAACCTTGCAAAAGTAAGTTTAAACGAAAATAAGGAAGATATAGGAAGTAGCACAATAACAGTAACTAAAGAAAATGAAGTAACCATAGTAAAAATAAAAGTAACTGCACAAGATGGAATAGATAGTACAGAATATATATTAGAAATAAAAGAAAAATCGAATGATACAGCACTACAAAGTGTAGTAGTAAATGGGCAACAAGCAACAATAAATTCAGAAGGAAATTATATTGCAAGTATAAAAGGTAATGAAGATAATGCAATAATAGTTATTAATGCAAATGACAGTTTCGCAACAGTATATTTAGATGAAGATACTCAAAATGAAAGTAATCTTACAATAACAAAAACTATAACACAAAAAGAAACCAAGTATACAATAAAAGTAGAAGCAGAAGATGGAACAGAACAAACATATAAATTAATAATTACAAAATTATCAAGTAATATAGAAATAAAAAAATTGTCTGTAACTATGAAAATAGAAAAAGTATCAGAAGGTGAATCAGAAGATGTTACAGAAGAAAGTACACAAGAAGGTTCAAAGGAACTACAAACAGAAGAAAAAACAGTAGTTTTAGAACCACTAGAAGATGGAAACTATTACTTAAAGATTGAAAGAGTAGATAATGTAGATGTAAAAGCAATACTAGAAGATAATGCTGCAAGTGTAAAAATTAGAAATTCAAATTTTGTATTGGCAGAAAACTCTCAAACTATAAATACAGTAAGTGAAATAACAAATGTAATAATAACAGTAAAAGCAGAAGATGGAACAATAAAAACATATACACTAATTCTAGAAAAGAAATCAAATGATACATCAATAAAATCAATAGAATCAGAAGATCTAGTCAATATAGAAGAACAGAAAGTATATGTAGATGAAGAATTAGAAAGTATAGATCTAAAAATAGTAACAAATAGTGAATTAGCATATATAAAAGAACAAAAAGATGAAGATAACAATTACAAATTACACGAAATAACAGTACATGTGGATTTGACAGAAGAACTAATACCAGATGAAGAAAATCAATTAGATGAAGGAATACCTGTAAAAGTAGTAGTAAAAGCAGAAGATGGAACCATTGAAGAACATACAATAAAAATAATAAAATTTGGAAATACAAATTTAGTAAAAGTAAAAGTACAAGATGAAGAAGTACAAAATAAGAATAATATCTATGATGCAGTAATAAATGTAGCAGAAACAGCAAAAGTAGAGATAAACGCAGAAAATAAAAACGCTACAATACAAATAATAAAAGTAACAGAAAATGATGATGGTGAACAAACAGAAGAAATAATAGCAGAATCAGAAGAGCCAGGAAAATTGTTAAAAGAAGATTTACCATTAGAGGATGACCCACAATACTATAAAATAAGAGTAATTTCAGCAAAAGAATCATCAATTTTTGATTATGATTTAATAATAGAATTAAAATCAATTGAAACAGGAATAGAATATGTAAAAGTAGATGAAACCAATGCTACAGTAATAAATGATGTATATACATCAATAGTATCAAAAAAGGATACATATCCATTACAAATAAGATTAACTGATGAAAAAGCAGAAGTAAAAATTTCATACACATATCATAATGGAGAAATTGAATATGAAGGAGAATATCAACAAGGAAAATTAGAAGAAGAAGTACCAGTATATGAAGGAGAAACATTAGAAGTAACAATAACAGTAAAAGCAGAAAATGGAAATACAAAAACATATACACTAAATATAAAAAGAATAAGTGATAATACAGATTTAGAGTATGTAAAAGTAGAAGGGGAGACTGTTACAAACTATGATGAAGATACAAAAACTTATTCAATAACAGTGGATAATAAATTACAAAATGCAGAAATAGAAGTAAAAGCGATTTCAGAAAAAGCAAAAGTAAGAATAGAGTCAGAGGTACAAACACAAATAGTTGATATGCAAGTATCATTAGATGGACCAGGAACAGAAAAAATGCTAACAGTAACTGTAACAGCAGAAGATGGAACAAATAAAGAATACTATATTAGAATAATACAATTAAAAGAAAATATTTCATTACAAAGTGTTATGGTAAATGATAAAGAAGCAACTAGAATAGATATATATACATATGAAGCAATAATAACAGATAAAGAGGAAATAGCAACAATAATAGCAACAGCACAAAAAGACACAAGTACTGTTTCAATAAATGGAGAACAAGAAAACATACAAACTAGTACAAAACAAATTGAAGTAAATGGAAAAAGAATAATAGAAGTACCAATAATAGTAAAGGCAGATGATGAAACACAACAAACATATAATTTAACTATTATAGTACAAGATACTAACAATGAAGTAGAATATGTAAAAGTAAATGATGAAGATATAGAACCAGATAAAGAGAAAATAACTCTAGAAGAAGAATCAAGTTCAGAAGAATATAAAACAATATATAAAGCAGTAATAAAAGATGATAGTGAAATTCAAAATATAGAAATAAAAGCAAAAAGCATATATTCTTTAATAGAAATCACAAATGGGGATCAACTTGATTTAGTAGAAGATATAGATGTAAGTTCAGATGAAAATCAACTTGTATCTGCATCTGGAAAATTAGAAATTTCATTAAAAACTCCAGATAATGTAACAGTAATAGAGTTCACAGTAATATCAGAAGCAGGAGAAGAACAAAATTTCACAATCATATTAACAAAAGAATCAGCAGATAATAGCTTATTAGAAGTTAATGTAAATGGAGAAAAAGCAACAAAAGTTGATACAAATAAATATGAAATAACAATAAAAGACACAACAGGAGTAGCTGAAATAGAAGCAATAGCAAAAGCTGTTACAAGTACAGTATCAATAGATAATGAAATAGCAAATGAAGCAAAAGGTATCAAATCTATTTTAATAAATGGAGAAAAGACTATAAATGTAAAGATAGTAGTTAAATCTAAAATAGGTGTAGAACAAACATATGATTTAACAATAACAGTAATAGAAGCAAATACTAAATTAGAATATGTAAAAGTAAATGGAAGCAAAATAGATCCAGAACAAGATGGTGTAACTTACAAAGAGCTAATAGAAGATGAGAGTGAAGATGCAAGTATAGAAATAAAACTTGAAGGATATCATGCTAATATTGAAATAACAAATAAAGAGGATATACAAATAACAAATCAAGATGGTACTGAAATATCTGAAGAAACTTTAATTGGAAACACATTAAGCTTTAAAGTTAAAACACCAAGTGATAAAACAATAATAAAATATAAAGTAAAAACAGAAACAGAAGAAGAAAAAGAATACACCATAATCTTAACTAAAAAATCTACTGATAATAGTTTATTAAAGGTTAAGGTAAATGAAAAAGAAGCAATGCAAATAGATGAAAACAACTATGAAATTACAATAGAAGAATCAGAAGGAACAGCTATAGTAGAGGCAATAGCAAAAGCAGATACAAGTAAGGTTTCAATAGACAAAGGAGAAGCAAAAACAGTAAGTAGCACAAAAACATTTCAAACAGATGGAAAAAAACTAATAGAAGTACTAATAACAGTAATAGCACAAAATGATAGTCAGCAAGAATATAAATTAATAATAAAAATTTTAAATAACAACAATGAAATTGAATATGTAAAAGTAAATAAAGAATATGTAAATTCAGAAGATGATGAAGTAACATATAAAACATTCATATCATCTCAAAGTGAAACTGCAGATATTGAAATAAAAGCAATAGAAGATACATCTAGTATAAAAATAATAAATACAGATGATATAGAAATTGTGGATGTATATAGTGAAGAATATAAAGGAATATCAAAGTTCACAGTAAAAACTCCTAATGAGGAAACTACAATAAAATACAGTATAACTTCAGAAATGGGAGAAGAAAAGCAATATACTATTATATTAACTAAAAAATCAGATGATAATAGTTTAAAACAGTTATTAGTAGATGATGAAGAAGTGACACCTGATAAAGATGGAAGTTATCATATAGAGATAAATGATCCAAAACAAGTAAAAGTAAGAGCAATAGCAAATAGTAAATATGCACAAATAAGAATAAACTATGAAAATGATAGGACACAGGAAACAGAAGCTACAATAGAAGCGGATGTTTCACCAACGAGGGTTACAATTACAGTAACAAGTCAATCAGGGAAAATAGCAAAATATTACTTATATATAAGAATCTTGACAGATAATACAGAATTAGACAAGGTAATAGTAGATGGGAATGAAGTAACAAATTACGAGTATGAGACTAATACCTATACAGCTGTAGTAGATAATTCTAAAAATGAGTATAATGTATTTTTAATAGCAGTAAATGATGAGGCAACAGTAGAATTATTTGATGGAGGAGAGTCACTTGGAAGTGATACTGGAAACTTAACTGATCAGATTACACTAAATCCAGATGAAGAATCACATATTTATACAATAAAAGTATATTTAGATGATGAAAGATATACTGAATACACATTAGAAGTATTAAGAATATCTAGTGATTCAAGTCTAAAAATAGTGGAAGTAGATAATATAGTAAGACAACCTAAACCAGATGATAAGAATACATATGAAGTTGGAATAGCCAAAAATGCAGAAACAGTAAAGATAAAAGTAGAAGCAACAAATAAATTTGCTACTGTACAAATAGCAGATTATGCAACAGTAAGAAGTGGAAACACAGTAACAAAGGATATAGAACTAGAATACAGCAGGATTACTATACCAATTGTAGTAACAGCAATTGATGGTTCAACAGATACATTTAATATAATATTGATAAGATTATCAGATGATACAAGCTTACAGAAGGTAGTGGTAAATAATAAAGAAGTTCCAAATGTAAATAATGTATATACATATTATATGTCAGAGGAAGAATATAATGCTGATGTTGAAATATTTGCACAAGAAAACAATAATGCAAAAATAGTTGTAGATAATTATGAAGGGGAAGGTTATTTACAATTTAATGAAATTTTTGATGAATACACATTAAAAGTAGAAAAGAAAATAAAGGTTACATCAGAAGACGGAACTAAAGAAGAAGAGTATACTTTAATATTATGTAAGAAGACGCAAATAAAAGGAAAGATTATAACAGATAATTTTGAAAATAGACATATATCAAAAATTAGTCTATATAAAACTGAAGAACAAGAAATTCAAGAAAGTGAAGAAAGCAAAGAAAAACAAGAAGTTGAAGAAAATACAGAAGAAATGCAAACAAAGGAAAATTTAGTTAAAGAAATACAAACACAAGAAGATGGAAGTTTTGAAATAGACATAGAAAAAGTGGGAGAATATAGAATAGTTGTAACAAAATTAGGATACTTGAACTATGAAGTAACAAATATTGATATAAAACCTGGATTAATAGTAGATTTAGGAGAATATAAGTTATCTGCTGGTGATGTTATTGTAACTGGAGAGATTGAAATAGATGATTTAGTATCTATGAATAATAATTTTGAAGTTCAAATAACAGATGATAATAAAATTTGTGATCTAAATGAAGATGGTGTAATAGATTCAAAAGATAGAGATATTTTGCAAAAAAATTACAGTAAGATGGAGGAAATATTAGTTTGGGTTAATCCTAATGCTCCTAAAGCAGAAAAACAATTAGAAACAGTAATAGAAGATAAACAAGAGTTAAGGTTAGAATTAGAGTCAAAACAAAAATCAAGCCAAGAGTTAAACTTAAATTCTAATAATCAAAATGTGATGAATAATGAATTAAAGGATATTAACAGTACAGGAACAACAAATCAGCAGCAAATACAGGAAAACAAGCTAATACTACCTATATCATGTAATTACAAAATAACATCAGATTATGGCTATAGACAGAGTCCAATAACAGGAAAAAGCGAAAAACATTGTGGAATAGATTTATCAGGAGATTGGCATACAGAAATACATTCAATAGCAGATGGTGAAGTAACATGGGCAGGAGTAAAAAACAGCTATGGAAATTGTATAGAAATTAAACATGTTGTTAATGGGGAAACAATATATAGTTTCTATGCACACTTATCAAGAATAGATGTAAAAGCAGGTCAAAAGGTTAAACAAGGAGATGTGATAGCATTAGAAGGAGGACAGCCTAATGTAGATCCTAATACTGGGGATACTACAGGACATCATTTACATTTTGAAATTAGAACAAAGAGTGGTTATGGTAATGATGTAGATCCAAATTTATATTTCGACTTCTAAAAGATAGTTATTAGGCTTAGAGAGTATAGAGTAAGTATCATGTATTGAGAGTTAATAAAAATTATATAATTAACATGAATACAGAGAAAATGATAAAAAAATTTATATTAAATATGTGAGGTGATGCAAAAATGAAATTATCTAAAAAATATATTAAGACGATTAAAAGAAATAATCTTATTATTTTAGTAGTAATTACTACTGCTATGTTAACACTTGCAATGTTAAAATTAGAGGGATTTTGCATCCCTATAAATATATTTAATACACAAAGTAATGAAAAATATATAGAAATAGATAGTAAAGTAAATCAAATAAACACAGAAACTCAAATAAGTACAACAGATACTCGGTGATACTGTAATAGAATGTAGTAGTATAGTTCAAGGTATAAGAGATATTAATTTAGATGATGGAGATTATATTTTAAGAGTAACAGGTAATAATAATGGAACAACTGAAACTATTGATTATCCTATAGAACTTAAAAACTTTAAAGAGGATGTTCATTATTCATTATCAGATGGAGAAATATCTAAAACTATTTCATTGGGTGATGAAACAACAAAGTATAAAATGTTAGTCGTAAAATATTATGGAAATCTAATTATAGATGAAGGTGTTACACTTACTGCAACATGTGTAGATAATTTAACATATAAAAAAGGTATGTACATATGTGTTTTAGGTGACATAAAAAATAAAGGAACAATAACTATGACTGCAAGAGGTACATACAATCAGCAAGGAGAAAATGTATACCTATGGAAAAATACAAATAATACTTATGAATATGTACCATCAGTTGGTGGAGAAGGAGGAAATTCAGTATCATTTAGTTGGTCTAGAACCAGTAGTAGTGATGTTAGTTATAATGGAGTTAGTGGAAGTAGTGGAACAATAGATAGAGCAACTGGAGGTGGAGGTTCTGGAGCACTTCATGTAAGAAGAGCAGACTATTCTTCTGGTACCAGATATTCAGGAGCAGGTTCAGCAGGAACATCATATTCTGGAGGAACTGGTGGTGGAGGAATAAATACAAACTCTGGAGGAACTCAAAGGGCAGGAGATGGTGCAGCAAATGGTGGTGCTGGAGGAAATTCATATGTATATAGAGGACAAACCAGATGGGCAACTAGACATGCTGGTGGAGGAGCTGGAAATACTGGAGGAATTGGTTACATAACTAAAAGTGGTTCTAAAGTTGGTACAGCTGATACAAGTTATTATGGAAATAATGGAACAGGTGGGTTATTAATAATATATGCTAATGATTTGTATAATGGAGGATTAATAACTTCTAATGGTTCTAATGGAGGAACAGGAACTTCTGGAGGGGGGTCTTCTGGAGGAGGAAGTATTAATGTTTTTGCTAATAATATTTCGAACTATGGAGACTCAAGTGCCTCAGGAGGTAGCATAATTGCAAGAGCTGGTGCTGGTGGAGATGGAGATGTTACTTTAACTGAAGTTAAACCTGACTTAAATTATCCTGAAAAATATATAAAACTAAATGTTGGAACAACATATAAATTAGATAAAAACAATTTAACATATATAAATCAAAATGATTTACAAACAGGTATACTGTCAATTGGTGATATAGAATTTTCAACATTAGATAATTCAATTGCAACAGTAGATAATACTGGAAAAATAAATGCGATTTCAGAAGGTATAACAAAAGTAAAAATTAAAGACACTACTAACAATATAGATATATATGTGTTTGTAGAAGTTATAAGAAATACAAAAGTAGATATTCAAGAAGGTAAAAATTTTACAGTAGCATTAAAGCAAAATGGTACTGTTTGGAGTTATGGACTAAATGATAAAGGACAACTAGGAATTGGAAATAATGACAACCAACTAAAACCAACTCAAATTACTAGTCTAAGTGAAATAGAACAAATTTCTACAGGATATTCACATACACTAGCTTTAACTAAAAGTGGTGAAGTATATAGTTGGGGTGCAGGTGAACAAGGACAATTAGGCAATGGATATGATGAAGATAGCAATATACCTATAAAAATAGAAGAATTAAAAAATATAGTTAAAGTAGATGCATATAAAAATATGAGTATTGCTCTTGGACAAGATGGAACGGTATATGTTTGGGGAGAATCATATTCTAGTATTCCAATGAAAAAAATCTTTTTAGAACATATAATTGATATATCAGGTAATTTATTACTATCTGATAAAGGACAAGTATACACTCTTTCAGATGAAATTTTAAGAATAGAAGGATTATCAGATGTTGTTAAAATTTCATGTGGTGGAACACATAATTTAGCCCTAACATCTCATGGATTAGTATTTGCATGGGGAGCAAATACATATGGAGAGTGTGGAGTTAACAAAACAGGAAATATTGAGAATAAGGCAATTATGTATGATATCTTGGAAATTTCAGCAGGTAATAATATTAGTATTTTACGTGGGGAAAATGGTGAAATTTATACATTTGGTAATAATGAAAATGGACAAATTGGATTAGGAGATGTATCTGAACAATCTAGTATAACTAAATTAGAAATAGATAAAAGTATAGAAGCTATTTCTGCTGGTGAAGGAACTCATAGTGGATTAATTGCAAAAGATGGATTTGTATTGAATACAGGAACAAACACTAATGGAGAACTAGGAACAGAAGATAATGTTAATAAAAATACATACTCACAAATTGGTAAAACAGTAGTAACTACTAATTTTGAACAGAAATTCTTAGATATTAATGAAACTGTTACTATAATACCACGATTAGAAAATACTTTTAATCTAAAAGTTGATTTAATAGATGATAACCCAAATAATTTCGAAGTTACATTATCAGAAACTGAAAAATTAAAACTAAATGATAAAACTGTTACAGGTATAGATTATTGCACAGGTATTGCTAATGTTAAACATAAGCAAACTGAAGTGTCAAAAGATGTAAAGATAATAGTAGCAATGAAAATGGAAAGTATAGTACAAGGTTTCAGAGATATTAATTTAGAAGATGGAGATTATAGTGTGGTTGTAAATGACCAATTATATAATGTTGAATTAATTAATTATGAAGAAGATATGGTATACTCAGAAAGCGAGGAATTAGGAGATGATTCAGAAGAATATAAAACTTTGGTTGTAAAATATCATGGAGACTTAACAATTAATGAAGGTGTAACTTTAACAGCCAAAAGTGTTGGTAATTTAACATATAAAAAAGGTATGTATTTGTGTGTTCTAGGAAATATTTACAATAATGGTATAATCACAATGAGTCAAAAAGGTACATATAACCAAGAAGGAGAAAACGTATATCTTTGGAAAAATATAGATAATTCTTATGAATTTGTTCCAGCAGAAGGTGGAGAAGGTGGATCTTCTATACAATTTAGTTGGAAATCAAAAAGTTCTAAAGATTACTCATCAGCTGGTAAATCAGGTGAACAAGGGGAGAACAGAGCTACTGGTGGTGGTGGTTCTGGTGGAATGCAAGCAAGATTATATAATTATTCATCAGGAAATAGAACATCAGGTTCTGGTGCTAGAGGAACATCATATTCAGGAGGTTCTGGTGGAGGTGGAATTAATACTAACTTTAACGGAACCTATGCTGCTGGAAATGCTAGTGAAAATGGTGGAGCTGGTGGAAATGCATATGTATATAGAGGACAAACCAGTTGGGCATCAAGATATGCTGGTGGTGGAGCAGGAAACATAGGAGGAACTGGATACATAACTAATAAAGGAACTAAATATGGTACTGCTAATACAAATTATAATGGGCAAAATGGTACAGGTGGATTATTAATAATTCATGCAGATACTTTATATAATACAGGAACTATTTCTTCAAATGGCTCAAATGGTGGAACTGCAGGTGTTGGAGGTGGTTCATCAGGTGGAGGAAGTATTAATATATTTGCAAGAATTGTTAGTGAAAATGGAACACAAGATGCAAATGGAGGTATTGCTGTAGGTAGTATAAAAGGTGGACCAGGAGGAAATGGTTCTGTTACTGTAAATGAACTTGGTTCTGTTCTTAACTACAGTCAAAAGAATATTAAATTAAATGTTGAACAAACATATACAATAGATAAATCAAAATTAACATATACAAAATTAAATGAAATACAAACAGAAGATTTAGTAATGGGAGATATAACATATGAAGTATTAGATGATAGTATTATATCAGTAGATAAGAATGGAGTAATAACAGGATTAAAAGTTGGAAAATCAAAAGTAAAAATAACTGATAATAAAAACAAATATTACACATATATAGTTGTAACAGTAACAAAAGAAGGACAATCTATACCACAAATAAAAGAAGGTATAGACTATACAATAGCATTAAAAGCAAATGGAACAGTATGGTCATATGGAAATAATACTAATGGACAATTAGGAAATAATAGTACTCAAAATTCAAATACACCAATACAAGTTTTAACAGAAAATTCAGAAAAAATGCAAGATATTGCAGAGATTGGAGTTGGAGATTCTAATTGTATTGCTGTAAATAGAAGTGGAGAAGTATATACATGGGGATTATATACTTATATAAATGAAGAAGGAAAGAAAGCTACAGAAAATAGGATAGTTGCTGTAAAGGAAGGATTAACTAAAATTAAAAAAGTAGATGCATATAAAAATAACTTTTATGCTATAGATGAAGAAGGAAAAGTATACATTTGGGGAGAAGGCTATAGTGAGCCAACTATAATTGATACAGATAATGTAATAGTAGATATTTCAGGAGATTTACTATTAGCAGAGGATGGAAGAGTATATACAATTAATAATCCAAATGTACCTATAAAATTTTTAAACAATATATGTGAAATTTCAGCTGGAGAAGACCATTACCTATTTGTAACATTAGAAGGAAATGTGTATAGTCTAGGAAAAGGAAATTTAGGTGCATTAGGAAATGGAACATATATAGAAAAAACTGTACCTACTTTAGTAAAAACAAGTGAAGGATTTTTAAATAATGTTTCATCTATTTCAGCAGGAGTTCAAACTTCTATGGCAGTAACTTATGATGGAAAAGTATATGTATGGGGAGATAATACTAATAAAAAATTAGGAATAGAAGATGCTAATACAGCAATTGCAACAGAAATTAATACTATTCAAGATAAAGATGGAAATCCATTAAATATTGAAGAAATGGAAATAGTAGAAACTGGAAAAAATCATTCTAGTATTTCAGATAAAAATGGATTTGTATATAGTATAGGACTAAATAAAACTGGAGCACTAGGAACAGAAGATAATCAAAATAGAACTATATTTACTAGAATAGGAATTATAGATATTATAACAAAACCAGAGAATATAAATATTCCTGTAGGTAAAACAGAAGATTTTATAATCACACTTAGTAACTCATTTAATTTAAAAAATGATGTAGCTATTAATGCAGATTTAGACATTAATAATACAAATATAAAGGGAATATCTATTGAAAAAATAAATGAACTTAACAATGATGATGTAGCAGATTTAGACTATTTTAAACCAAATTATAGAATTACTGGAAAGAAAATTGGAAGGGTAAATGTAGTTGTAAAAAGTAATGAAGGGCATGAAAAGAATATATGGGTAAATGTCGTAGATAGTGAAAATGCTAAAGTTTCAGCTAAAGTGGTAAATGGATATAACTTTACAATAGCTTTACGTTCAGATGGAACAGTATGGAGTTTTGGTACAAATGAAAAGGGACAATTAGGTTTATCTGATACATCAAATAGAAATAAACCAGTTCAGGTAAAAACACAAGAAAATATTATAGATATAAGTAGTGGAAAATATCATACATTATTATTAGGTGAATCTGGAACAGTATATAGTTTTGGATTAAATAATAATGGTCAATTAGGAACAAAGAATACAACAACATATAAGGCCCCAGTTAAAACTACAGTAACTGGAATAGTTAAAGTTGTTGCACATGAGAATACCTCTTTTGCTATAACAAAAGAAGGAAAGGTTTATGCTTGGGGTGCAGGATATAGTAAAACTCCTAGTTTATTAGGCTTGGATGAAAATGTTATAGATATAGATGGAGATTATTATTTAGCTGATGATGGAATAGTAAGAACAATAAAAGATAAAAAGGAAATACAATTATCTTTAAATGAATATTCAGAAGAACCAATAATTGAAAATGAAAAGATAGTACAAATTTCAGCAGGTGTAGATCATATATTAATGCTTAGTGAAAGTGGAAGAGTATATAGTTATGGTAAAAATACATATTGGCAATTAGGTGATGCAACAACAAATTCAAGAGAAGGATATATTTCAACTGTAGTTAGAACAAATGAAACTGGAAAACTTGAAAAAGTTATGGAAGTATCAGCAGGAGATAGATATAGTATAGTGGTAACAGAAGATGGTATTGTATACACATTTGGAATTAATGGAACATATCAATTAGGATATGATAATATAGTTTCTGAAGAAGGAGATATAGAAAGTCAATATGCTATTATAAAAAGAGATATAAGTAAAATACAAAGAGTAAGTGCAGGATATACACATACAACAGCATTTGATATAGAAGGAAATATATATGCTTGGGGTCAAGGAACAGAAGGGCAATTAGGAAATGCAGAAAATGCAAACTATTATGAAGCAAAAATAGTAGGTAAAAACATTATAGAGTCAAACACAAATGAGTTACTATTGCAAGAAGATGAAAGTTTTACACTTGAATCAAAAATAAGTTATTTTAATTTATTTGAAGATAAACAAAGTAATTTATCTTATAGAGCATTAGATCCAAGTATTGCATTAGTTAGACAAACAGGAGAAATATTAGCAATAAAAGAAGGAAGAACAACAATATTAATAGAAGACCAATCAACAGGAAAAATAGGAGTAGTAAGATTAAGAGTATTGGCAAGCAATACAAAACCAGATGGGGTGGATGTACTAGTAGAGCCACAGGTAAAAACAGGAGGATTACATACAGTAACATTAAAAGTAGATGGAACAGTATGGAGTTATGGACAAAATACATATGGACAACTAGGAGATGAAAGTACAACAAATAGTGATATTCCAGTTCAAGCTACATTCCCATCAGGAACAGTTATAACAAAAATAGCAGTAGGAGAATACCATACATTAGCATTAGATAGTCAAGGAAATGTATGGGCATGGGGAAGAAATGACTTCTATCAATTAGGAAGTACTAAGCCAGCAAATTATGTATCAAAGCCAACTAAAGTAGCAAACTTGCCAAAGATAATAGATATAGAATGTGGTTCATACAATTCATTTGCTATAACAGAAGAAAATGAAGTATATAGTTGGGGATTAAATGCAGATGGAGAATGTGGAATAGGAAGTTATACAAATAGAACAACAGTAAATAAAGTAAAATACATAACAGATGCAATAGATATAAGAGCAGGAAAAAATCACACAATAGTATTAAGAAGTACAGGAGAAGTATATGTTACAGGTTCAAATATGTATGGTGAGCTTGCTAAAAATTCTGGACAAATTAGAAAGCAAGAAATATTTACAAAAGTAGAAAACCTAAAGAATATAGTAGAAATAGGTTCAGGAGCATCAAATGGTATAGCAGTAAATACAAGTGGAAATGTATACACATGGGGAAGTAATGTATATGGAGAACTTGGACTAAATAGTAATGACATATTAAGATATGGAGTAAGTAAAGTAGATAAAATTGGAGATATTAGATATGTAGATGGTGGAAAAAATACATCAGTATTGGTAAATGGAGCAGGAGAGGTATATGTATCAGGATTAAATAAATTGGGTGGATTAGGAAATAATTCAACAAATAATATACAAACATTCCAAAAGTTAGATCAATCTTTAATTAATAATGTAATAGATATATCATCAGGAGATAATTATACAGTATTTTTAAAGACTGATGGAACTGTATGGGGAACAGGAGATTATAACCAAGGTGATGATACTATAAAGAGTCAAACAAAAGGAATGGTACCAAAACAGGTGGGAAACAAAGAAACAGGATTTAATAATACAGAAATATTATTACATATAGGTGAAGAAAAAGATGTCTCTTCAGAAGTAGGATATCAATTTAATTTAATAAAATTAGATAAAAACTTTACAGATGATTTGAATTATGAATCTTTAAAAGACGAAATAGCAACAGTTACAGATGAAGGAACAATTACAGGTATAAAAACTGGAACTACATGGGTAAAAGCATCAAATGAAACTAATACATATATTATAAAAGTAAATGTAGTTGAAGAAAAATACTCAGTATCACCAAAAGTAAAATCAGCAAATGATTTTGCTGTTGTATTAAAAGCAAATGGAAATATTTGGACATTTGGGTATAACAGCAATGGAGAACTTGCAGATGGTACAAATATAACAAAAGATATACCAATACAAACAAACATAATTGCAACATATAAAGATATAGCAGTAGGAGATAATTTTATAGTAGCTCTAAGAAATAATAATACAGTATGGACATCAGGTTCTAATACATATGGACAATTAGGTATAGGAAATACAGAGCCTACGAATAAACTAAGTCAAGTAAATGGTATATTTGATATAGTAAAAATAGCAGCTGGAAAAAACCACACAGTAGCACTTGATAAATATGGTACTGTGTATGGATTTGGTAAAAATGATAATGGACAATTAGGAAAAAATAATATAGGTGAAGTTACAAATACACCTGTACCAGTAATAGATCTGAATGAAAAGGTAGTAAATATATCAGCAGGTTCTGATGAAACAGTTTTAATAACATCAAATGGAAAAGTATATGGTATGGGAAATATTTTAGATGGATATTTAAGTGGAATAAATAATGCTGTAAAAGCTGAAGTAGGAAATGGATATATATTAATTTTAACAAATGACAATAAAATATATAAATTTAAAGAAAATACTTTAACACAAATTGATAATGTAGAAAATGCAATAGATATAAGTGTTATGAACAATGTTAATATGTATCAATCTATAGATGAAGAAACATATACATGGGGAGAAAATACATATGGACAATTAGGAAACGGTCTAAATAATAACTTAGAAATACCAACACTAGTTAAAGAACATGGAACAAATACATATACAATAGGAGCAGGGTATAATAATACCTATATTATAGAAAATACTGGTTCAGTATATGCATCAGGATATAATGAATATGGTGCATTAGGTAATAGTTTGAGAAAAGATAGTAATACACATATGTTAGTTGGAAATAGAAAATTTGAGATATTACCAGAAAAGAAAATAATGTTAGTAAATGATAAGGAAAAAGTAACAATAAAATCTGATACATTTAATGTATTTAAAAATGGAACAAAAACAGCAGAAGAATATACATGGGAAAGTGATAATGAAGGTATTGTGTCAGCTAAAGATGGAGAACTTACAGCACATAGTACAGGAACAGCAATAATAACAGTTACAGATAAAATAACAGGTGAAAATGTAAAAATTGAAAGATATGTTCAAGATATAGATAAACATAGAATTGACAAAATTACAGTAGATTCAGTAGAAGCAACACCAGCAGGATATAAAGAAGATGAAGAAGAAGTAATGACTTATGAAGTTAAAATAGAAACTTCAGATGATAAAGGATTATTGGTTGTAAAAACAAAAGATACATCTGATTTAATAAGTTTAGATGAAGATGAGTGGACTACAGATGTAGGACATGGTTCATTAGCAAAGGAAGTTGAATTAAAAGAAAAGATAACAGAAATACCAGTTTATATAAAAATAACAAATGGAACCACATTAAAATATATTGTAAAAGTAGAGAAAATTTCAACTGATGTTGGAATAAAAGAAATAAAACTAACAGTTGGAGATGATGTTTTAGATGAGTCAACAACTATAAATGCAACACCAGTTAGTCTAACAAGATATGAAGCAATATTACCAGAAGACCAAGATGTTACACTTGCAGATGTTATAGCTAATAGTGAATATGCTTATGTAAGTATAGATGGAAAAGAATACACACAAAAAGAGCAAACTAAAAATATAGCACTTGCCTCATCACAATCAAAAGAAGTAAAAATAATAATAAAATCTGAAAGTGGAATCGAACAAGAGTATACACTAGTAATTTATAAAGAATCTGAAAGTGCACAACTAGAGATAGTAACAGTAAACAATATTAAAGCAACTAAAGTTAGTGAAGGTAAGTATAGTGTAACAGTTGATAGTGATGTATCTATAGGTACAGTATATGTAAAAGCAAAAACAAATTTAGCACAGGTATCTATAGAAAATAACAAATTTAGTGCATCAGAGAACACACAATCAGTACAAATAAACAATAATCCTCAAGAGGTTAGTATTCACTTAAAGTTACCAAATGATGAAATAGTAGAATATACATTAGAAATACATCAAAAAACCGAAAATTTACTAGATATGGTAATTGTAAACTCAACTGTAATAACACCAAATAAAGAAGGTATATATGAAGCATATGTACCATCAGCAGAAACATCAGCTATAATAAGGGCAATTGCAAAAGAGGTAACAAGTGAGGTTCAAATAGAAACTAATACTCCAGGAAAAGGTGAATCTGAAGCAAAAGTAGAAGTATCAAATGACAAAAACACTTATAAAATAAAGGTAACACCTGAAGAAGGTGAAACAAAGGAATATACTGTAGTAATCAAAAAAGCTGAATCAGATACTTCATTAAAATCATTGTATGTACAAAAACAAGAATTTACAAAATATGCAGAAAAAGTAAATGAAACAACATATGAAGTTAAAGTTCCAAGAACATATACTGATTTTGATGTAACAGCAATTACAGGGTATGTAAATGCACAAGTATCAATTGGAGAAATAGATGTGTACACAAAAAATCGTTCTACGAAAAATATAGAATTAAGTACAGAATCTGATACTACAGAAGTAACAATTAAGGTAAAATCAGAGAATGGAGAGAATGTAACAGAATATACATTGAGAATTGTAAAAATGTCTAATGAAACAGGATTACAAAGTGTAAGGGTAAATGACATTGATGCTACATATGATAAAGAAACAGGAGAATACACAGTATACCTACAAGAAGCGGTAACTGAATGTAATGTAGAAGCGGTAACAGTTTCAGAAAGTGCACATGTTAAAATTAATACAGAAGATTATGAAGAACATGAAACAACTAGAAATGTAACAATAGATTCAAAACGAACAAAAGCAACTATAACAGTAAAAGCAGAAGATGGAACAATAAAATCATATGTACTTAATATCCAAGGCCTACCAGATGATATAACTATTAAGCAAGTATTGGTTAATGATATAGAAGCAACATACATTGAAGGAGAATATCGCTATGAGATTAGAGATAGTAGTGATAGTTATAAAATAGATGTAACATTAAATGATGAACTAGCAACATTAGTATTAGGAGATAATCCATCAGCTACTGGATTTGATACTATAAATGTATCAAAAGAAGAAGGGCAAACAATAGTACAAGTAACAGTTACATCTCAAAATAAATTGGAAACTCAAACATATACAATAGTAATAATGGAAAAATCAAATAATACAGAATTAGACACAATAAAAGTAAATGATGAAATAATTGAACCAGATTTAGATGGTGTATATAGAGTAGGGGTAAAAAATAGTGTTACACAAATAAATGTAGAAGCAATAGCAGAAGATACTATGTCAATAACACAAATTAATGATAAAGAAAACAATAGTTATATTGCTACACTTGAAGAGACAATTGTTAATGATAAAGTAGTTTATAAATATAAAATTGTTGTTACAGCAGAAAATGGTTCAAGTAAAGAATATGAATTAGAAGTTACACATCTTGAAGCAAATTTAGAAATTACAAGTGTACAAGTAGGAAAAGATATAGAAAGCTTTGAAAAAGCAACCTATAATGAAGAAGATGGAAAATACTATTATAAAATAGACAATGTAGATAATGCTTATGTAAAGGTTGAACTTGATTCTGAAAAATCAAATTTAACAATTGATGAAAGCTCAGATAACCCTAAACTAGTAAAACTAGAAGGTGAAAAAACTACAGTAAAAATATTAGTAACAGCAGAAGATGGTACAATAAAAACAGTAGAACTAATAATTCAAAAGAAATCTACAGATGTATCAATAAAAGAAGTTAAAGGTGAAGGCATATTAAGTAAGGAAATCAATGATGAAGTAATAGATATTTTTGTAAATGAAGATTTAACAGAAACAGATTTAGAGGTAATATTGAATTGTGAATATGCAAGTATTAAATTACAAGAAGATGATGATACTGAATATAAAAAACATAAGATGTCTATAAAAATTGATTTAACAGAAATAACATCTTCTGATGGAAAAACAATATATGTTGATGTATTAGCAGAAGATGGTATAACACACAAAGAATATATTATCAATATATATAAAGAGCCAGATTTAAGTTTACTTAGTGTTACAGTAAATGATATTGAAGTACAATATGATGAAATAGAAGAAATATATGAAGCATTAGTAGCACATGGTAATAAACCAAACATAGTTATAAAAACCAATAATGATAAACAAACAATACAATTATTCACATCAGATGAAAAATCATTAGGCTCAGCAAAAGGAACATTAACAATTTCATCTGTAAACCTATCAACAACAGAGTTACTAGATGAATTTAAAATTGTAATAACTTCTCATAATGGTGAAGCATATGGAAATCAAGAATATGTTTTGAATATTAGGCAAAAATCTACAGAAACAGGAATAGTCTATATAAAAGTAGATGGTTATGGTACATCTTTAGTAGATAACACATATTCAGCAGCTGTAGCAGGAAAAGACAGTTATCCTGTAGAAATAAAATTAAAAGATGATAAAGCAAAAGTAAGAGTAACTAATTTAGATGACACAGTTGTAATTAGTGAACAAACAGGATTATTAAAAGGAAATATAACATTAAAAGATGGAGAAACTAAACAATTTAAAGTAATTGTAACATCTGAAAATGGTGATGAAGAAACATATTATTTAGATATAGAAAGAGTAAGTAGTAATACTGATATAGAGAGTATTACAGTTACAGATTTAAACCCTGAATATGATTCAGATTCTGAAACAGATGAAGATCCAAGTACACAAGAAAAAACAATAAAGAAATTAGTTGTAGTTTATGATGAGCAAGCTAAAACATACAGAGTACAAATAGATAATTCTTTAAATGAAACAGAAATAACCATAAAGGCAAAATCAAGTTTAACACAAATTACTGTAGAAGGTATTACATCAGAAGGAGAAATAAATGTAACAAAAGAATTAGGAAATGAGAGCTGTACAAGAATACCTATAGAATTAATAGCAGCAGATCGTACAAAAGAAACCAGATACTTAGAGATAATTAGATTAACAAGTGAAATACAAATTCAAGAGTTAAAAGTAGATGATAATATAGTTGAACCAGATGAAAGTGGAAATTACGAATATACTGTAAGTGATGAAAAAGATTTAGCAAATGTAAATGTAATATTAAAAGATAATAAATCAATGGTATCAATTAATTCAAATGAAGCAAAAGTTGCGGAAAACACAGCAGATATAGCAAAAGGAAATAATAGGAAGTTAGTTATACCAATAGTTGTAACATCAGAAAGTGGAGTATCACATACATATTATTTAACATTAAATATAATTTCTCATGATACTAGTGTAAGACAAGTATTAGTTGAAGATAAAGAAGCGAAATACATAGAAGAAGAATATATAGCCTATTTTGATAGAGAAGCACAATCAGTAAAAATTAAAGTACAAGCAGGAGTACCATATTCAAAAGTAAAACATATAAATGATGATGGTACTGAAAGTGAAAATATAGAATATTTAGAGTTTACACTAGATACAAGTGATTTATCATTAAATGAATTTGAAACAACATTTACAATAATTGCAGAAGACGAATCTATACAAGAATATAAAGTAAAATGTATAAGAAATTCAAATGATTGTTCAATAGAACAAGTATATGGAAATAATATATTACTTGAAAAAAACGTTGAAGATGGAAAATACCCAGGAAATTATTATTTCACAGTTTCAGCAAATACTGCAAAGGTTAAAGTAATTACAAATAATGAATTTGCAGAAGTAAGTTTCAATGGAAATAGTGGAATACATGAATTAGAGCAAATTATAACACTAAGTACAACAGAAAAAATAACGGAAGTTCCAGTAACAATAAAATCACAACAAGGAGATGTTTATACAACAAAAATTTACATTGAAAAACTATCAACAAATAACAACTTATTAAAAGTAGATGTAAATTATACAGAAGCAACAAAAGAAGAAGATAAGTTTGTTGGATATATATATGATACCGCAGATTCTGCATATGTTCAAATACAAGCAGAAAGCGAAGATGCAATTATATATAGAACAGATGAATATGGAAATAAATATGTAAGTTTAGAAGGTGAACCATCAGAAGGAAAACATGAATTATCATTTGATGTAAAAACACCAACTGATTCAACAATTGTATATTTTAAAATTGTTTCTGAAAGTGGAACAGAATCAATGGTGTATATATTAGAGATAAATAAAATGAGTACAGATGCAACATTATCAGAAGTATATGTAAATGGAAATTTAATACCACCAGATGAAGATGGAAATTATCATACAACATTATTAGACACATTTGCAGAACCTGAAATAAGAGCTATAACAACACATGCACTTGCACATGTAAGAATTGGACTTGGAACAGAACAATTGCATGAAGCAACAGAAACTGAACAATTAACAGTTGCAAAACAAACAGTAATTCCTATATTAGTAAGATCACAATCTGGTTTTACAAAAAGAGTATATTTATATATAGACAAAATTTCAACATCAGTTAATTTAAGTAGTGTAACTTTAGATGATAGAGAAGCAGATTTCTATGATGAAAATACTCATACATATAGATTTTTAGTTGATAATTCAACAGAAGAATATGAATTAGCAGTTATTGCAGAAAACAGTTATACTACACTAGAATATGATGGAGAAACATATGAAGATGGATCTTTTATAGATTTAATAAAATTACCTTTATCATCAGATGGAACAACATTAACTGTATTAGCAAAAGCAGAATCTGGAAATGAAGTAACATATACTATAAAAATTATACGTACATCAGATGATACAGATTTGGAATATTTAAAAGTAAATGATATAGAAAGAGAACCAGATGAACAAGGTAAAGAAACATATACGGTAATGATTCCTAAAAAAGCAACACAGGCAACAATAGAGGTACAAACAGTATTTGACTATGCAACAGTTAGAATAGGTGACAATATAACAGTAGATCAACATGATAAAGTAGCTATACAATGTGATTTGGACAAAGATAGATTAGATATACCAATTCTTGTAACTGCAGGAAATGGAATAGATACAAGAACATACCATGTAATTTTAGTAAGAGGTTTAGATAATACAGAAATAGAATTACAAGTAAATAACAATGTAATAGATAAAGATGAAGATGGAAATTACTTTACTAAAGTTCCAGAAAATGCAGAAAGAATAATAGTAAAGGCAACAGCATTAGAAAAAGGAGTGTTTGGAGGATATGCAAAAATAGATTTAAATGCAACAGGAGAATATAAATCACCTACAAAAGAGATAGAATTAAATATGGATGAACTTAGAGAAAAAGGTATGATACAGATTCTAGTTCAGGTTATAAGTGAAGATGGAACCGAAAGAGATAGCATATTAACGATTACATTGCAAAAAGGAACATATATAGTAGGAAAAATTTTAACAGAAAACGTACATAATAGACATATTTCAAATATAACTGTATATAAAACAAGTGATACTAGAAAAATAGGAGATGCTAAAAATCCAAGGAAAGAAATTGCTAAAGTTCAAACAAATGAAGATGGAACATTTAGGGCATTAATCTATATGACAGATCCAAATAATTTAACAGATAAAGATAATAATGGAATAGCAGATGAATTGGATGAAAAATATGATGTAGTAGTTACAAAAGCAGGATATTTAAGCTATACAGTAACAAATATAGAGATAGAGGAAGAACAGGAAACTTCTATAGGAGAGGAAAATTTAATAGCAGGGGATGTTATTGAAACTGGAGAAATTGAAATAGATGATTTAGTAGCTATTAATAACAATTTTGAAGTAGACATAACAGAAGATAATGAAATCTGTGATTTAAATGAAGATAGTGTAATAGATTTAACAGATAGAAATATTTTGGTAGGAAATTATGGTAAATTGGCTGAGGTAGTAAAATGGGTTAATCCTAATGCTCCAGAACCAGAGCCAGAACTTGAAGTTGAACAAGAATCTAAGGTAGAGGCAGGGGCAGAGTCTCAGAAAAATTTACAGAGAAAGGCATATGCAGAGACAAATATTAATACTCAAGCAATAACAAACAAGCAGTCAACAGTAACTAACTATACAGAAACAACAAATCAAGTACAAACACAAGAAAATAAACTAATACTACCATTATCATGTAATTACAAAATAACATCAAATTATGGCTATAGAACAAGCTCAATAACAGGAAAAGGTGAAAAACATTGTGGTATAGACCTATGTGGAGATTGGCATACAGAGATACATTCAATAGCAGATGGAGAAGTAACATGGGCAGGAGTAAAAAATAGCTATGGAAATTGTGTAGAAATTAAACATGTTGTTAATGGGGAAACAATATATAGTTTCTATGCACACTTATCAAGAATTGATGTACAAGCAGGTCAAAAGGTTAAACAGGGGGATGTGATAGCATTAGAAGGAGGACAGCCTAATGTAGATCCTAATACTGGGGATACCACAGGACATCATTTACATTTTGAAATAAGAAAAAAGAGTGGTTATGGTAATGATATGGATCCAAATTTATATTTTAAGTTCTAGAAAATATTTATAAAATTTAATGGGTACAAGGCTATATATCTTGTACTCATTAAAAAAATTTAGGTAAAAAATAACATTAGAAAAACATAACAGTTTTACTATATAGAAATGGAAAAATCTTTAAGAGAAAGAATCGATATTTAAGCTAGGGAAATAAGGGATTCATAGAATTTTTAGAAAAAATTAACAAATATTTTAAATAATGAAATACTGTAAATAATATTGTTTGTGAGCTTCATAAATTTTACAAGTTAATTAAAAATTTGAAGTAAATAATTAAAATGTAAAAATTAGCATTTGGCAATAAATCCGTAAGGAAAAAGCTATATCTGTAACACAAATTTAAAGGGAAAAATGTTGACGAAAATTAAAAATTAAATAAAAATAATTATAGTAATAATTTAATTTTGAGTGAGAGGGATGAGGAAAGTTAAATGACTAAACGATATGTTCAAAAAGTATTGTCAATAATTCTTATAATTTGTATTGTATTTTTCAATAACATAATTACTTTTGCTGCTAAAACTACAATCGAAGTTAAACCAGAACAAAACCAATATTTTGAGTTAAGAGCTGTAGATGTAAAAGAAACAGATGAAAATGGAAAACAAGTAATTATGGAATTATGGGGACATGATATTGTATTTCAACGGATTTGATGTACGTTTTACATATGATAGTGAAAACATACAACCATCAAAATTAGATACAAACGAGGTAACTGATGAATCAAATGAATATTTTGAGTTTGAAAATGAATTTCAGAATTATTTAGAGTTCTTAACAATTGATGATGGAGAGAACACAGTAAGAGCTATTATTTCGTATTCGCCTCCTTATCCTGAAAATTATACAGATCATCTAAAGTATCAAGATGATATAGGATATGTAATAGATACGACCAAAGACGTTTTACTTGGTAAAATGAGTTTTAATATGACAGGTGAGACATTTGATCCTGAATGGTTTAAATTAAAAAAAGATGAAATAAGTTCACCCCAAACTGGAATTAAAATTAATATAGGAAATAATAAAAATTATCAAGAACAATCTACATTTAGATTTACAGATCAAACAGCATCTAAAGATGCAAGTTTAATAGATTTAAAATTAACAAAAGGAAAAGAAGGGGAAGAGGACTTTACACAATTTACTTTAAACCCAGAATTTGTGCCCCAAACAACTGATTATGAATTAGAACTTTTAGATTATATAGATACAGTAAATGTAACAGCAACAGTAAATGATAAAAATTCAACACTAAAAATGAAAGTTCCGCAAAGAGACAATGACAAACTAATTTTTGAAGGTGAAGGAACTGATATAGATAATATTAAATATGTAGAATTAGAAAATGTAGAAAGTGGACAGCCAACAGAAGTAACTTTAAATAAATTAGGAGAACCAGATACAAAGATAACAATAATAGTTACTGCTGAAGATGGAATAACAACTATGGAATATAATTTAGTAATACATAGACCATATGCAAAAATAAAAGGAAGTATTATTACTCCTCCAACAACAAAAACAGAAGGCGATTCAATATATAAAGCAAACATAAAAATTTATGATGCTTCTGTAGTAAGTAATGCAATTGATTGGAATGAATATTTAGATTTTAATGGAGAAGGCGATGATTTACATTCTTTGCTGACAGAATTAAATTGTCTTGAAAATGAAACAAATGATGATGGTACATATGAAATATATGTTATACCAGGAACTTATGACATTATGATTGATAAAGCTGCTTATCTAGATTGTATATATATATCAAATACATTATTAGAATATGATGAATTAGATCTGGGAAGTAAAATGTTAATAGTAGGTGATCTAAATAAAGATGGGATTGTTTCAGTTTCTGACTATTCAATTATATACAATATATATGATGCAAGTTATCCTGATGAGAAATATATTAAGAATCAAGATTATGACTTTGATGGTGATTCAGTAATAGGTGTTAGCGAGGCTTCTTATATATATAATAATTACTTAAGAATAAGAGAAATAATAGATTAATAAAGAAAGGGGAAGAATAATGATTAAAAGTTATTCTACAAAAATAAAAATATATGCAATATTAATAGTATTTTTAATAAATTGGTTCTCACCATATACAGTAATAGCCAAAAAGTCAGAACCAGAGCTAGATAAGCCATATTTTGTGTTATCGCTACGACAAGTAGATAATATTGCAGAAGTTGATGAAAATGATTGGTCACCTGAAACACGGAGATTACTATTTCGATTATTACTATACTCTTGAACAAGATAATCCTGAAGATAGTAACGTACACTTTGTAACAGTGGATTTGCTAATAAAGGGAACGTCAGAAACTAATGTAAATGGTGGTGCTATTGTATTAAAATACGATGAAAGTATGTTAAAACCTGCTTATTATTGGAATGCAGGAAGTGTAAGGAAACCAAGGTATGAAATAGAAGAAAACATATCAAATATAGACGATTTTGCAGAGATAAATTGGGATTCTCCATCAAAGAAGACTTATGATAAGGAGAAAGGTATTTTTAGAATAGATGGTGTATCTGCTGGGTATTTATCAGAAGGAGAAACAATAGCTACATTTACATTTTTATTACAAGATGGAGTTGAAATTGAAGATTTGACTTCTGATGTATTTTCACTTGTAACAGGCGAAACAGGAGCTACTGAAGGGTTAACAATAACCTATTATCCGGATAAAAATACACAACAACAAGCTAAAGGTTCTAATTATTTATTTTTTGAAGGTTTTGCAGCAGGTAAATCAGAAAAAGAGCTTACAAATGTTAATTTGTCAGGAATAATGAGGAATAATAAATATTATGTTGGACAAGATCTAGATTTTACAGGTCTAAGTTTAAATCTTGAATATAATAATGATAAAGAGAACATAGAAACTATTACTGTTAAAGAAGCAATTGAAAAAGGATTGGCTGAGATTGATACAACAAAGGCTGCAGAGACAAAGAAAGCTAAACTAACAATTGGAGAGTATAGCTTTGATATCGATTATGAAATTGTAGTTTCTATTGAAGTTAAAACAGAACCAACTGATATGAATTATGAACATGGTGATCAATTAAATTTTTCAGGCGGAAAAATAGAAATAAAATATAGTGATAATTCGACAGAAATTAAGGATATTGAAGAATTAATTAAACAGAATCTATTAGTAGCAGATAAGGCCATAGCAGATGTAGATAAACCACAAGTAACTTTTACGTATGCTGATGGAACATCAACAGTAACTATAGAACCAAAAGTAACTGATCCAGTAGTAAGTATTGAAATAACGGAGCAACCATATGAGACTACTTATTATCACAAAGATCTAATAGAATTAGATGGTGGAAAAATAAAGGCTATCACAAAAAGTGGAAAAGAAATAAGAGATATTCAAATGAAGGACAATGAAAAGGTACAAATTTACCCAGATGAGGCTGATATTACTGAATGTGAAAATGTATGGGATGTTGATGAATATATGGAAGCTGGAAATCAAACAATTACTGTAACTTATGAAGGTATAAGTACAACTTTTACAGTTGTTGTAAATGATACGATAGATTCAATAGAAGTAAAAAGAGACCCAACAGCAAATAATAAATATGGAACAGATGCGAACAGCCTAGATTACACAGGAGGAGAAATTACAGTAGCAACAGGGTCAGGGCATTCATTTGATATTTCAGTAAATAGTGGAATGATTGATACAAGTAAATATGAATCAAACAAATTGGATACGCAAAATTTACCGGTAACTTATGGTGGAAAAACAACAACAGAAAATGAAGGAATTAATATCACACTAGTTAATTATATTACTGGTATTGAACTTGTAGTTCCAGATGATTTTACTATTGATTATGGCGAAGAATTAAATTTAAATGAAATAAAATATAAATATATATATGCAAATGAAACGAAAAGTGATGAAAAAAATGTAACATTAGATATGTTACAAGGATATAATAATACTCCAGATAATAGTAATTTTAATAATAAGCATGAGTGTAAACAAACAATCACTGTACAAGTAACAGAAGGCGAAAATGGAAATTTAGATAAACTCCCAGCAGAAGATACATTTGAGCTAACAATTAAAGATACTATTAAATCAATTGCAATAGCAGAATATCCTAACACAGTTTCTTATGACTATGGGGATACATTTAATGCTAGTGGAGGAAGCCTAAAATTAATCTACAGTAGTGGTGCAGAAGGGAAAGAAAGAATTTATTTAACAGACGATAACATAGGAATAACAGAGTCAGATGGTAGTGCAGTTAATATGTCTCCTTTAGGTAACCAATTTGAAAATAAAAGAGTAGTTAAACCATTAAAAGTTACATATACAAAAGATGAAAAAGAATACAACACAACACTAACTATTATAATATATGATAAGTTAAATTCTATATCAATTGGAACTGAACCAACGAAAGAATTTAAACATGGAGACACATTTAGTGTAGGAGAAGGTACTCTAAATATAACTTATTGCTCTGGAAATGAAGAAGAAGTTTCTTTAGATGATGGGACAATTACAGAGACAAAAACACAAGAATCTGTAAATATGAGTCCGAGAGCAGAGGAGTATAAAGATTTTAAGGTTGATAAAAATCTTACAGTAAGCTATACATACAGGGGAGTAACCAAAGATATAAACTATGATATAACAATTAAAGATTTTGTAAAGGGAGTTACTTTAAGTACAAGTAGTATAGCAGGTTCTATAAATGATAGTTTGAGTAATTTGTTAGATGAAAATGAAGTGAAATATATATTAGAATATGAAGTCGCAGGAAAGCAGGAACCAAAGAATGTAACAGAAGACATGATCGATGCATCAGAATTTAATAATAAAAACAAATTACCACAAACTGTAATTGTAACTGTTAAAGATGAAGAAGAAAATAGTTTTACATATGATGATGCTTTTACAGCAAAATTACAAATTATATTATCAAATATAATATCTAACATAGAAATTACACCACCAAGTAAAAATGAGTACTGTTATGGTAGTGAACTAGATTTAACTGGAGGAAAAATTACTATAAATTATGCAGATGGTTCCAATATAGATGTTGACATTAAAGATGCAACAATAACAGAAGAAGATGGTAGTCCATTTAATTCTAAAGAACTAGGAAAAAGAAAATTAAAAATAACATATCAAAATCAAACAATAGAGTATGAAATAGAAGTAAAAGATTATGTAAAAGAAATAAAAGTAGAACCCAATTCAGTAACAGGAAAGTACGGTGATAGTTTAGAAAAATTAATAAATGATAATAATATACACTATACAGTTGTATATGCTTCTGGAAAGAGGAAAGGACCACAAGAATTAACAGAAAATATGGTATCTAATTATAATGACTCAATCATAACAGCACAAAATTTAATAGTAGCATACAGAGATGATGATGATGAAAGTTATACAAATGGTCAAGATATTACAACAAACTTAAATATTAGTTTAACTGATAAAGTAGTAGGCATTGAAATAAAACAACAACCAAATGATCTTGAATATGGATATGGAGATAAATTCAATCCAGAAGGTGGACTAATTGAAGTAACAAAAGAAAGTGGAATCAAGGAAGAGAGAGCTTTTGATGATCCAAATGTACATATAAGAAAGAAAGGCGGAGGAGATCTAGATTTAAGTAATGTAGAATTTAATGATGACCATAAAGCTGAAATAGAAGTAGAATTAGAATATGAAGGTCAAAAGAAATCTTTTACAATTACTGTAATAAATAAAATTACAGAGATTGAAATGAAGAAAATGCCAAAAACAAATTATCATGTAGGTGATGAGCTTCAATTAGAAAATGACAATGGTGAAATAGGAACTATTTTGGTAACAAGACAAAATGGAGAAACAGAAGAAATCGATTTAGATAATGATAATATAAAAGTAACAGGATTCGTTAGTACAGAAGAAAATACAGCTTTACAATTAACAGTAAGTTATACTGAAAACGGTGTTACTCTAACTACAAACTATACAGTAAGCGTTATAGATCTTGTATTAGCTGTAATCATTGAAAAAGAGCCAAAAACAGAATACTTATATGGAGATAGCTTAGATGTAACAGGTGGTAGATTAAAGGTTACAAGAGGAAGCGGTGAAGAAGTTATAGATATGAAGCCAAGTATGGTAACAGAAATGGATGGCTCAGCATTTGATGGAACAAAATTAGGAACAAGACAATTAAAGGTTACATATGGTGGAAAGGAAATGTATTATACAATAACAGTATCTGACTATATAACAGGAATCGTTCTTACACCACCTACACAGTTACAATATGAATGGGGTGAAAACCTAAATCTAGCTGGAGGAAGTGTACAAGAGATTATGGCAAGTGGAGCATCTACAGAAAAAGTACCACTTTCAGATAGTACTAGAGTAACTCTAAATGGATATGATTCACATCAAGTTGGAACTCAAACTATAACAGTTAATTATAAAGGATATCAAAAAACATTTGCTGTAGTTGTTACAGATAATATCCAATCAATTACTATACAAACATCATTTAAGGATGAATATAAGTATGGTGAAGCATTAGATGTTAAAGGTGGACAAATACTAGCAACAAGAAGTAGTGGAGAAACTGAAGTAATTAATATTACTCCAAGTATGGTAAAAGGATATAATCCTAACCAATTAGGACAACAAGAATTAACAATTGCATATTCAGGTGTTACAGCAAAATACACAGTAACAGTAGTAGATTACATGACAGGAATTAAAATAGTAGCTCCAAATAAGCTAACATATAAACTAAATGAACCTCTTGATTTACAAGGTGGACAAGTAATTCCACAAATGGCAAGTGGTACAGCTACATCCCCAGTAGCTATGTCATCTGCAGATGTTAATGTAACAGGATTTGATTCTTCTAAAGAAGGAGCAAAAGTACTTACAGTAAATTATAAAGGATTCAAAGGTACATTTAGTGTAACAGTATCAGATCCAATATCAGGAATGATAATCAAGTCATTACCAAATAAATTAGAATATTTATATGGAGAAAGTTTAAACCCTACAGGAGGAACTATTGAAATAATAAAAGAAAGTGGAGATACTGAAACAATTAATATGACACCTAATATGGTAACTGGATATAATCCTAAAAAATTAGGAATTCAAACATTAACAGTAGAATATAAAGGTCTAACAGGACAATTCAATGTAGAAGTTAAAGATTATATAACTAAATTACAAATAAAAGCACCAAATAAAGTTGATTATGAATATGGTGAAAGTTTAGATTTAACAGGAGGAAGTATAAGTGTTATAACAGCTAGTGGTACAGTTGAAGAAAAAACAGACCTTACAGCTTCAATGATATCTGGATACAATGCTAGACAAGAAGGTAAACAAACAGTAAATGTTAATTATAAAGGATTAACAGGAATCTTTACAGTAAATGTGGTTGATAAAATAAAAGCCATTGTAATAAATAAACTTCCAAATAAAATTAATTATCAATATGGTGAAGATATAGATCCTACAGGAGGAACAATCTTAGTAATCAAATCTAGTGGTTTCTATACAATAGATATCACAAAAAATATGATTTCAGGATATGATGCAACAAGACCTGGTCAACAGGTTGTAACAGTAACATATCAAGGAGTATCAGCTAGTTATGTAGTTACAGTTGCACCAAAGCCAGAAGATAATAATAATGGAAATAACAACAACAATAATAATAATGGTAATAACAACAATAATAATGGAAATAGTAACAACAACAATAATAAGAATAATGGTAATAAAAATAATAATAACAAAAAACCACAAAATAGTTATAATAATAACTATTATAACAACAATAACAATCTAAACAATACTCCAAGTACAGATTTAAATGAAGTAGTAACCCCAGACTACAATGAAAATTTAGAACTAGGAGTAGATGAAAACTTAGAAAACCTAGAAGAACCAGAAACAAAAGATGAACCAGTACAAGAAGAACCAGATACAAAACCAGTATCTCCAAGCGAAAAACCAACAGAAACACTAGGAGTAAAGGACGAAAATGATAACATAGACGGCAATAATGATAAAGATAAGGATAATGATTTAGATAAATATAAATATATAATAGGTGCAGCATCATTAATTCTATTATTACTAATATTATGTGCATTATTGAAACGTAATGTAAAAGTATTTGTTGAAGAAGATGGAGAGTTTGTACTAGGAGGAAAAGATAAGTTAACTAAGAAAAATAAGAAATTGTATATAGATCAATATCTAGATAAGGAAACTTATGATAAGCCAGTAAAAATAGTTTTAAGTGATAGAATATCAGAAAAACTAGATGGCAAAGAAATTGAAATTAAGCATAGAGGAAAGATTGTTAAACAAACAATAAAATATGCTGATAAAGAATTCGAAATCATATTAGAATAAATATAAAATATGATAGTAATATATAAAACACGAAAATAGGCCAAAAATCGATTTTAAACAAACAGATATAAGATTTATTAGTGTGCATGCAAAATTCCACTTAAATCCCATTTATGCACACAGATGAGAATTTAAGGGAATTTTGTAGATAATCTTATATAAATATATTAATAGAATATATTTAGCTAGTATTATTAATATAGTAGTAATATGTTTATTAAATGAGTTTAAAAAATTTATTAAAATTTTAATAAGAAAAATAAAAAAATGCCCTAAAATAGGGTTATTTGTCGTGGTAAAAATTAATGTATTAAAAAAGTAAAAAAATGTTTACTTTTTTTTGTGTAAATGTTACAATTTATATGAATAACTAAAGATAAATATGGAGGAAATAACGAATGAAGGTTAGTAAAAAATTAAAAAAAAGAAGAATAAAAAGAATATTCAATTTATATAATTTAGCTGTTTTAACTTGCATTATAGTAATTATAGTATGTTTAATTATCATGCATAATTCAAAAGAAAAAAAGGCTAATAATAGTTCAGAAATATCTCAAACAAGCAGTAAAGAAATTTCAAACGTAAATGAAAATCAAGAAAATAAAGTAGAAGATAAACAGTCTGAAAAAACTGATGAAACTAATGTAAAAGAAAATAAGAATACTGATGAAAATAATGTAAATGAAAAACAAGATAATAAGTCTGAAGAGACTAATAAAACTGATGTAAAAGAAAGTGAAAATACAGTTGAGAATAAAACTAATGTAACTGAAGATAAACAACCTAAAAAAACAATTGAATCACTAGTAAAAAAAGGACAAACTATAGATGAAAATGAGGCAAAAAACATAGCAATTAAGCAATTCAAAGAACTTGGTGAATCAGATATTCAAGAAAATGATCTAACTGTTAAGAAAATCTTAAGAGATGGTGAAAAATACTATTATGTTACTTCTAAAAAAAATACTATGGAGATAAGAATTGAAGATGGTGAAATAACTAGAATAAATGGTGCTAAAGTTTAATATTTTAAAATAAGAAAACACATTTTGTATTAAAATAGTATAATTTTGTAACATAGAACTACTAAAGATAAACAGGGAGGAACAATTATGAAGATTAGTAAAAAATTAAAAGAAAAAAGAATAAAGAGAGTATTTAATCTTTATAATTTAGGTTTTTTAATATGTATTGTAATAATTACAATTTGTTTATTTATTATATTTAAACCAAAGAAAAAAATGACTGTTGACGGAATAGAAATAGTACAAACAGATGTTAAAGAGGGAGAAACTTTAGATGAAAATGATGCAAAGAAAATAGCAGTTAAGCAATTTAAAAAACTTGGCGAGTCTGATGTAAAAGAAAGTGATATAAATGTTAAGAGGATTGTAAGAAAGGAAGATGAGTATTATTTTATAACCTCTAAACTAAATACTATGGAGATAAGAATTAAAGATGGTGAAATAGTTAGAATCAATAGTGCATATGTTCAATTAAAAGAATAAGATGTTTATAGAAAATTCTAAGCAAAAAAAGATAAGATATATTAATATTTTAAATGAAATGTTAATATATCTTATTTCTTTTTTATGTTTTCCATATTTTGTTGGATTTCACACAACATAGTATGATTTTGTAATACGGAAATAATAAAAATATCAAAATTATTTAATTATGTAAAATAGCTATCATAAAAAGGCTCAGAACTTTGACAAGTTCATTAAAAAGGAATATAATGTAATTATAGAGTGTACATAACAATTTAACATATATTTCTAAATCAAAAATTTAATTTTAGCATATATTTGTTTTCCATATTCCGTAGAATTTCATACAAAATAATATGATTTTGTAATAATAAAATAATAAAAATGTCAAATTACAACATAATAGTTATGAAATTCCTAAATGCCTAAATAATAATATAAAATATTGCTTATTATATTACAAATATATGACTTGTAATAATATATATATATTTATAAAATTATATAGAGTTATGTATTAAATAATACATAATAAAAGCGAGGCGATACAAATGAAAACAAGTAAGAAATACACTAAAAAAATTAAACAAAATTATTTGATTACTTTAGCAATTATTACAACCGCTATTTTAACATTAACAATGTTTAAATTAGCGGAATTTAGTATGCCTAAAAACAGGGAAAGTATATCTAGCATAACAAATGCAGAAAATTATGCTAAAACAGATGGTGAAATAAACGAAATAAATACAGAAAATGAACCAAAGATGATAGAGGAACGGAAAAGTAAATGAAACAGATACAATAAGCACAACAGAAGTAATACAAGAACGGACAAATAGATGAAATAAATATAGCAAGTACAATAGCAGTAACAGAAGATCGGGAAAAAAATAATAACATGTGATAGTATAGTTCAAGGTATAAGAGATAATAACCTAGAAAATGGAGAATATATATTAAGAGTTACAGGAAACAAAGAAAATGATAGTGAAATAATAGATTATCCTATAGAATTAATAAATGAAAAAGAGGATGTTCATTATACAGTTGAACCAGGAGAAACATCCACAACTATATCTCTTGGGGATGATACAAAAGATTATAAAATGTTAGTTGTAAAATACCACAAAAACTTAACAATAGATGCAGGGGTTACAGTTACTGCAACATCTGTAGAAGATTTAACATACAAAAAAGGTATGTATTTATGTGTAATGGGGGAATTAGTAAATAAAGGTGAAATAAGTATGACTGCAAGAGGTACATATGATCAAGAGGGAGAAAATGTATACCTTTGGGAAAATGAAGATGGAAGTTATGAATATGTACCAGCTGTAGGAGGTACAGGAGGTTTAGGTATTGCAATGTCTACAGGAACTAAAGGTACAGATGGACTAAGTAGACAAACTGGAGGTGGAGGCTCTGGTGGTTCATCAGGAACAAATGCTAGAGAAGGTGGAGACGGTGGAGCTGGAACATCTTATTCTGGTGGAGCAGGTGGTGGTGGTACATATCATACATCATCAAAAGGTACAAATGAAGGAAGTGATGGCTCAAGTATAGGTGGAGCTGGAGGTTATGGAGCTGTAAAAGGAAATAACTATAAAACATATGCTTCTGGAGGAGCTGGAAACCTTGCTGGGAAGGGTGCTTATTCAACTAAAAGTGCTACAGATAATGCAGAAACATGTGCAGAAAATGGAACAGGTGGATTATTAATAATATATTCTGATGTTTTTCTAAATGCAGGTAAAATTACATCAAATGGTTCAAATGTAAATGGTATTAGAAAAAATAGCACAACAAGATATGCAGGAGGTGGAGCATCAGGAGGAGGTTCTATTAATATATTCACAAAAAATAATCAATATAGTGGAAATATACAGGCTAATGGTGGAGTAAGTACTTGTAAAACAACAGGAATAACATATGCCAGACTTGGTTCAAATGGTGGTGATGGAAGTGTTACTAAAATGGAATTATTACCACATTTAGATTATCCTGTAAATTCAATTATTTTAGAAAAGAACCAATCATACACAATAGATAAAACTAAATTAAAGTATATAAATAAAGATGGATTATATCCAGGTAATATTAAAGTTGGAGAAATAGTTTTTGAGTCATTAGATAAAAATACAGCAACAGTAGCTAAAGATGGAAAAATTATGGCAATAAAAGAAGGTACAACTGTAATAAAAATAACAGATAAAACTAATAAAATAAGCACATGTATTTATGTAGAAGTTCAAGATGGAATTAAGGTAAATATGGATCAAGGAAATAATTTTACTGTAGCAGTAAAGAAAAATGGTACAGTATGGAGCTATGGTCTAAATGATAAAGGTCAATTGGGTATAGGAACACTAGAAGATTCCCAAGAACCAGTACAAGTTATGGGTGTAAATGGACAAGGATATTTGGAAAATATAAAACAGGTTTCAGCAGGTTATTCACATGCATTAGCATTATCAACAACAGGAGAGGTATATGCCTGGGGAGATAATTCTAATAATCAATTAGGTAATGGTAATACTGAAGAGTATTTGTATCCTATAAAAGTAGAAGGTTTAAATAATATTATTCAGGTGGAGGCATATAAAAATATAAGTTTGGCACTAGATAGTAAAGGAATTGTTTATTTATGGGGTCAAGATTTATCTAGCATGCCGATGATGCTTGTATCACAAAGTACATTTGCTAGTGTTTCTGGTGATATTTTATTAAGTAATGATGGTTTAATATATAGTATACTAGATACTACTAATCCTATAAATAATTTATTAAATATAGCCAAAATAAGTGCAGGGGAGGATCATTATTTAGCTTTATCTGCAGAAGGTACAGTATATTCTTGGGGAACAAATAATGAATTTGGAGAATTAGGAGTTCCACTAGCAACAAATGCAGTAACTGCTGTTGCCATGGATATACAAAATATTTCTGCAGGAAATAATATAAGTATATTACAAGATTACAATGGAAATATATATGTTGCAGGAAATAATAGTGATGGGCAAATAGGAATTGGAGATATAGAAAGTGTTAATGATGTGAAATTAGTAGAAGGTATAACTAATGATATAGAGTTTATATCTGCAGGTGAGGGAACACATTCTGCATTAATTGATAAAAATGGTTATGTATGGCATGCAGGTACAAATGCATATGGAGAGTGTGCATTAGAAGAGCCAGTTAAAACATACAAAATTAATAATAAAGAGATAATAAAAACTAATGTAGAAACAGCATTTTTAGATTTAAAAGAAAGTGTAACTATAACTGCTAGTTTAGAAAACACATTTAATTTGAAAGCTGATGTAATAGATAATGATCAAAGTCATTTTGAATTAATTAATGAAGCTTCAGATAAATTAAGCATAAATGATAAAACTATAACTGCATTGGATTATAGTTCTACTATTGTAAAAGTTAAACATAAGGGATCTAATAATGAAAAAGATATAAGAATAGTTGTTGCAATGAAAATGGATAGTATAGTACAGGGTATTAGAGATACAGAGTTGGTAGATGGAAACTATAGTATTGTAGTAAATAATCAAGAATATCCAATAGAATTAATTAATATTTATGATGACACAATTTATTCAGAAGATATAGAATTAGGGGATAAAACAGAAGAATATAAGATGCTGGTTGTAAAATACCATAAAAATTTAACAATTAAACCTGGAGTTAAAGTAACTGCATCCACAGTAGATGGTTTGACATATAAAAAAGGAATGTATTTATGTGTAATGGGAGAACTAATTAATGAAGGTGAGATCTCAATGACAGCAAGAGGTACATATAATTGCTCTGGTGAAGATGTATATCTTTGGGAAAATACAGATGGATCTTATGAATATGTACCAGCAGTAGGTGGAGATGGCGGATTAGGTGTCTCTGGGAAAGTAGGAAATAAAGGAGTAAATGGTGAAAACAGACAAACTGGAGGAGGAGGCTCTGGTGGTTCTGGAGGTACAAAACCAAAAGCTGGTGGAGATGGTGGTTCAGGAACATCATATTCAGGTGGAGCTGGTGGTGGTGGTACATACCATACTTCAGCTACTGGAATATATAGAGGTACAGATGGTTCAAGTATAGGTGGAGAAGGAGGAACTGGTGCAGTTCGTACAAGTAAATCTTCATACTCAACTTATGCATCAGGTGGTGCTGGAAATAAAGCTGGTAAAGGTGCTTTTACAAAAACAGCTGGTGGAAATGCATTAGGAGGATTTGATACAACATGTGCAGAAGATGGAACTGGTGGTTTGTTGATACTATATGCTGATGAATTATATAATAATGGAACAATAACATCAAATGGTTCTAATGTAAATGGTGTTAGAGTAAATAATACTACAAGATATTCTGGAGGAGGTGCCTCTGGAGGTGGTTCTATTAATATATTTGCAAATATTGCATATGAACAAGGAACAGTAAGTGCAAATGGTGGACAATCTACTATTAAATCTAAAGGTCTTTCATATTATAGCAAAGGTTCTGATGGTGGAAATGGAAGTTATTCAACTATTGAATTAATGCCATATTTATCTTATCCAGAAAAAGAAATATCAATTAAATTAGGTGATAATTATTTAATTGATGCCTCTAAATTAGAATATGTAAAACAAAATGAATTACAAACAGGTATTATAACTTTAGGAGGTAATATAACATATGAATCATTAGATACTGATATAATTAATGTGGATACTACAGGAAATATAACACCTGTAAAAAAAGGTGTGGCTAAGGTTAAAGTTACAGATGTAGAAAATAATATTAGTACATATATAATAGTTAGGGTTGTAAGTGGTGTACAAGCTCAAATTAAGCAAGGTACAGAATTTACTGTTGCATTAAAAGAAAATGGAACAGTATGGACATATGGAAGAAATGCAAATGGACAACTTGGAAATGGAACTAATACTACTTCAAGTGCTCCAGTTCAAGTATTAACAGAAACAGGAAAGTTAACAAATATTGTAGACATTGGAGCAGAAGAACTATGTGTAGTTGCGGTAAATAGTTCTGGTGAAGTATATACTTGGGGAAGAGTTTATTCAGGCTCAAGTAGTACTAATAATAATATTGCTAAAAAAGTAGAAGGCTTATCTGATATAGTAAAAGTAGAATCTTTTGCAAATGTTTTCTATGCAGTAAGCTCAGATGGAAATGTGTATGCATGGGGAAAAGGTTATAGTGATATTACACATATAGAAACAAATGAAAAAATAATAGATGTTCAAGGAAATTTAATTTTGGGAGAAAAAGGAAAGGTATATTTAATTGATAGTCCAACACAGCCTATTGATTATATAAGTAATATTTCCTCAATAGCATATGCTTCAGACCATTATTTATGCACAGATATAAGTAAAGGTTATGTTTATGCTATGTTAAATGGAACTTCAGGACAGTTAGGAAAAGGAGATTATACATCAAATACATTAACACCTACATTAATAAAAACGGAAGAGGGATATTTAAAAGATATTATTGATGTATCAGCATCTACTAAAATTTCCATGGTTGTGACTTTAGATGGAGAAGTGTATGTTTGTGGAGATAATGCAAGTAGTAAGTTAGGAATAACGGAAACAAAAACACCATATGCAACACAAGTTCAATCTCTTCAAGACATGGATGGAAATACTATAGAACTTACAGAAATGGAAATAGTAGAAGCAGGTATAAATCATACTTCAATATCTGATAGAGAAGGAAATGTATATAGTGTGGGTATAAATAAATATGGACAATTAGGAACTGAAAATACTGTAAATAGAACAATATATACTAAAATAGGTAAAGAAGAAATAGTAGTATTACCTGAAAAAGTAAAAGTTGTAGTAGGTAATACAAAAGATATATCTATTATTACTACAAATTCATTTAATTTAAAATCAGATATAGCTGATAGAGAATATGATGTTGAAAATAAAAATGAAAAAATAGCTTCAATAACAGAAATTGAAGGAGTAGATAATAGTAATGTTACTGATATTGATAAATTTACTCCAAATTTCCGTGTAAAAGGTAATAAATTAGGAAAAAGTAATGTTATTATTACTTCAGAAAATGGTTTGAGTAAAAGTATATGGATTAATGTAGTAGCTCATGAAGATGATATTGCTGTACCAAAAGTAGTAAATGGATATAATTTTACTGTAGCTTTACGTGCAGATGGAACTGTATGGACTTTTGGTACAAATGAAAAAGGACAATTAGGTTTATCTGATACTACAAGTAGAAATAAACCAGTACAAGTAAAAACAGATGAAAATATAATAGATATTAGTAGTGGAATAAGTCATACATTATTATTAGGAGAATCTGGAACAGTTTATAGTTTTGGATTAAATAATAAAGGACAATTAGGTACAAAAAATACAACAACATATAAAGCACCAAAAAAGACTTCTGTAACAGGTATAGTAAAAGTAGTTGCACACGAAAATACATCTTTTGCAATAACAACCGATGGAAAAGTTTATGCTTGGGGATTAGGATATAGTAAAACACCTAAATTATTAAGCATAGAACAAAATGTAATAGATATAGATGGAGATTATTATTTAGCAACTGATGGAAAGGTAAGGCAGATATCAGACAAACAAGAAATAAAATTATCTCTAAATGAATATGACCCTTCAACAGAGCCTGAATATGTAGAAGAAAGTATAGTTCAAATTTCAGCTGGTGTAGATCATTTATTAATGCTTGGAGAAAGTGGAAAAGTATATAGTTATGGTAAAAATGTTTATTGGCAATTAGGAGATGGAACAACAAATGCAAGGGATAAATATATTTCTACAGTAGTAAAAATAAATGAAAATGGAAAATTAGAAAAAGTTACAGAAGTATCTGCAGGAGATAGATATAGTATTGCTGTAACAGAAGATGGTTTTGTGTATGTTTGGGGAATAAATGAAACTTATCAAATAGGTTATGATAATGTAGTTGCAGAAGGAGGAATGCAAGAAAGCAAGTATGCTATTCTTAAGGAAGATATAAGAAAAATTCAAGGAATAAGTGCAGGATATACACATACAACAGCATATGATATTAATGGAGATGTGTATGCTTGGGGACAAGGATTAGAGGGACAATTAGGAAATGCAGAAAATTCTAACTATTATGAAGCAAAATTGGTAGGAAAAAATATAATTGAAACAAATACAAATGAAATATTATTAGAAGTAGAACAAACATTTAATATTAGTTCACAAGTAAGTTATTTTAATTTATTTGAAGAAAAACAAAGCCATTTATCATATAGGGTATTAGATGGTAGTATAGCTTTAATTGATCAGACTGGTAATTTGATAGCACTTAAAGAAGGTAGAACAACAATATTAGTTGAAGATACATTAACAGGAAAAATAGCAGTAATTAGATTAAGAGTATTATCAAAAGGTACTAAACCAGATAATGTAGATGTATTAGTAGAACCACAAGTGGAAACGGCTGGAAGTCATACAATAACATTAAAGGTTGATGGTACTGTATGGAGTTATGGTCAAAATACATATGGAGAGCTTGGTGATAATACTACAACACATAGTGATAAGCCTGTTCAAGTAAAATTCCAAGAAGGAACAATTATAACTAAGATTGCAACAGGAGAAAATCATAGTTTGGCATTAGATAGTGAAGGAAATGTTTGGGCTTGGGGTAAAAATGATTTTTATCAATTAGGTACTAAAAAAGGAACATATTCTTCAACACCAACTAAGGTAGCAGGTTTACCAAAGATTATAGATATTACTTGTGGTTCATATAACTCATTTGCAATAACAGAAGATGAGGAAGTATATGCTTGGGGATTAAATGCAAATGGTGAATGTGGAATAGGAAGTTATACAAGCAAAATAACTGTAACTAAAGCTAAATATTTAACAGATGCTATAGACATAAGAGCTGGAAAAAATCATACTATGGTACTTAGAAGTACTGGGGAAGTATATGTAACAGGTTCTAATTTATATGGAGAACTTGGAAATGGTTCAACTGAAATAAGGAAACAATATATTTTTACAAAAGTAGATGATTTGAAAAATATTGTAGAGATAGGAGCTGGTAATTCAAATAATATAGCAGTTGATAATAATGGAAATGTATATACATGGGGTAGCAATGTATATGGAGAGCTTGGTATAAATAATGGAATAACATATAAAATGGAAGTTAGCAAAATAAGTTCAATTAAAGATATTAGATATGTAGATGGTGGAAAAAATACATCTGTATTAATTGATGGCTCTGGAAATGCATATGTTGCAGGATTAAATAAATTAGGTGGATTAGGAAATAATTCAACAAGTAGTGTTAAAAAATTTGAAAAATTAGATGATTCACTTATTAAAGATGTAATAGATATATCATCAGGAAGTAATTATACAGTATTCTTAAAATCAGATGGTTCAGTATGGGGAACTGGAGATTATAACCAAGGAGATGATACATTAAAGAGTCAAACAAAAGGATTAGTGCCAAAATTAGTGGGAATTGATAAAACTGGATTTAATAATACAGAAATATTATTACATGTAGAAGAGGAAAAAGATGTTGCTTCTGATGTAGGATATAAATTTAATTTAATAAGATTAAATGATAATTTTGTAGATTCTTTAGAATATGAAAGTTTAAATGAAGAAATAGCAACAGTTTCAGATGAAGGAGTAATAAAAGGTATAAAAACAGGAACTACATGGGTAAAAGCTACAAATAGTTCAGATACATATATTATAAAAGTAAATGTTGTAGAAGAAGGATATGATGTTTCACCAAAAGTTAAAGCAGGAAATAATTTTGCTACTGTGTTAAAGGCTAATGGAAATATTTGGACATTTGGTTATAATAGTAATGGTGAGCTTGCAGATGGTACAAATATTACTAAAGATATACCAATTCAAACTAATATAATAGCAACATATACAGATATGTCTGTAGGTGAAAGCTTTATAGTAGCTTTAAGAAGTGATAAAACTGTATGGACATCAGGTGATAATACATATGGTCAATTAGGTGTAGGTGATACAATATCTTCAAATAGATTAAGCCAAGTAAATGGTGTATCAGATATTGTAAAAGTTGCTGCATGAAGAAATCATACAGTAGTATTAGATGAATATGGTTTAGCATATGGCTGGGGTAAAAATGATAATGGACAATTAGGCAGTCACAATATTGGAAAATCTACTGTTACACCGGTATCTATAGGAGATTTAAGTGAAAAGATAGTAAATATTAGTGCAGGTGATAATGAAACGATTTTAATAACTTCAAGTGGTAAAGTTTATGGTATGGGAAATATTTTAACAGGATATTTACCTGATATGGATAAGGCTGTAAAAGCTGAAGTTGGAAATGGATATTTGTTAATTTTGACTAAGGATAATCATATATATAAATTTGATGGTACTAGTTTAACTGAAGTATCAGGAGTAAGTGATGCTATAGATATAAGTGTTAAAAATAGTGTAAATATGTATCAATCTATAAGTGAAAAAACTTATACTTGGGGGGATAATACATATGGCCAATTGGGCAATAATCAAAAAGTAAGTTTAGATAATCCAACACTTGTTAATAAATATGGACAAGATACATATACTATTGGTGCAGGATATAATAACACATATATTATTGAAAATACAGGTTCTGTATATGCAGCAGGATATAATGAATATGGTGCATTAGGTAATAGTTTAAGAGAAGATAGTGAAGAACATATTTTAGTTGGAAATAGAAAATTTGAAATACTACCTGAGAAGAAAATAATGCTAGTAAATGATCAGGAAACTGTAACAATTAAATCAGATACATTTAATGTATTTGTAAATGGAACAAAAACTGCAAGTGAATATGAATGGAAAAGTGATAATGACAATATTGTATATGCAGAAAATGGGGTACTTAATGCAAAAAGTGTAGGTACTGCAATTATAACAGTTACAGATAAAATAACAGGAGAAAGCGTAAAAATAGAAAGATATGTTCAAGAGGTAAATAAACATAGAATTAAATCAATTACTGTAGATTCAATAGAGGCAACTCCTGCAGGATATAGCGAAGAAAACCCAGAAGTAATGACTTATGAAGTAAAAATTGAAACATCTACTGATAAAGGATTGTTGATTGTAAAAACGAATGAAACATCTGATAAGATTAGTTTAGATAAAGAAAAATGGGAAGAAGATGTAGGTCAAGGCATGCTTGCAACAGATGTTGATTTGCCTGATAAAATAACTGAAATACCAGTTTATGTAAAAACAGAAAATGGAACAATTATAGAATATATTGTAAAAGTAGAAAAGATTTCGACTGATGTGGGAATAAAACAAATAACATTAACTGTTGGGGATGATGTATTAGATAAGGAACAGGTTGTATATGCTAAACCAGTTAGTTTAACAAGATATGAAGCAGTAATACCTGAGGAAACAAATATAACAGTTGCAGATGTTTTAGCAAATAGTGAATATGCTTATGTAAGTATAGATGGACAAGATTATTCTTTGAAAGAACAGGATAAAAATATAGTACTTGGTTCATCACAAATGAAAGAGGTAAAAATAACAATAAAATCTGAAAGTGGTATTGAGCAAGAGTACACATTAATAATTTACAAAAAATCAGAAATTGCGAAGTTAGAAGTATTAAAAGTAAATGATATAGATGCAAAAAGGGTTAGTGAAAATAGATATAGCATAACTGTCGATACTTCTGTTATTAAGGCAAAGGTATATGCAAGAACGGTGTCTGGTTTAGTAGATGTGTCTATAGAAAACAATAATTATAATAAACTAGAAAATACAAATTTTGTTTCAATTAATAATAATCCTCAGGAAGTAAATATAAAATTAAAAGTATCAGAGAATGAGATAATTGAATATACCTTAGAAATATATCAAAAAACAGAGGATTTACTTGATATGGTACTTGTAAATTCAAATGTAATAATTCCTAATAAAGATGGAGTATATGAAGCATTTTTACCTTCAGCAGAGAAAACAGCAATTGTAAGAGCAATTGCAAAAGATCCATCAAGTCATGTGGAGATTGAAGAAAAAGGTGAAAAACTTGGAGAATCAGAGGAAACAGTAGATATATTACAAAATGTTAATAAGTATAAAATAAAAGTAAAATCTCCAGAAGGAGAGGAGAAGGAATATGAATTAATAATAAGAAAAGCTGAAGCTGATACCTCTTTAAAAGAATTATATGTACAAAATAAAGATTTTAGAAAAGATGCTAAAAAAGTAAAGGATACAACATATGAAGTAAGAGTTCCAAGTTCATATAATGATTTTGACGTAACTGCTATTACTGGTTATGTAAATGCACAAGTATTAATTCAGGATTCAGAAAATTATACAAGAAATCGTGCTACTAAACATATAGCATTAGAAACCGATTCAGATACTACAACAGTAACAATTAAGATAAAATCAGAAGATGGAGAACATGAGACACAATATACTCTAAACATAATAAAAATGTCTAGTGATACAGGATTACAAAGTGTAAAAGTTGATGATATAGAAGCAACATATAATGAAGAAACTGGAGAATATACAGTACATTTAAAAGATCCAGAAACCGAATGTATAGTAGAGGCAATAACAGAATCTAATTATGCAAATGTTAGAATAAATACAGAAGAGTATGAATTACATGAAACTGAAGCAACTGTAATGATAGATTCAAAGCAAACAAAGGCTAAAATAACAGTTAAAGCAGAAGATGGAACTATTAAGACATATATACTTAATATAGAAGGGTTACCAGATGATACTACAATTAAAAAAGTAGTAGTTAATGATGTTGAGGCTACATATATTGATGGTGAAAATCGTTATGAAATAAGATGTAGTGATGATAATTTTAATATAGAAGTCACATTAAATGATTTACTTGCAACAATTAAATTAGGTGAGAATGATTCTAAGCAAGGTGAAGATAGTATTACTATTAAAAAACAAGGAGAACAAACTATTGTTAAGGTAAAGGTTACAGCTCAAAATGAGATGGATAGTGAAGAATATACTATAGTAATTATGGAAAAATCTAATAACACAGAATTAGATGTTGTTATGGTTAATGGTGAAATAATTGAACCAGATTTAGATGAAATTTACAGAGTTGGTGTAAAAAATAGTGTAACTGAAATAAATGTAGAAGCAATAGCTCAAGATATTGTAGCAACAACTACAATTAAAGATGAACCAAATGATTCATATATAGCAACTTGTGTAGAAAAAATTGAAGAAGGAAAAATAGTTTATGAATATACAATTAAAGTGGTTGCAGAAGATGGAACTACAAAAGATTATAAATTAGAAGTAACACATTTAGAAGCAAATTTAAATATTGTAAATGTAAAAGTAGGAAAAGAACAAGCAAATCTTGAGGCAGCAACTCAAAAAGAAGATGGAAGTTATTATTATAAAATAGATAGAGTAGATAGTGCTTATGTAGAAGTTGAATTAGAATCTGCAAAATCTACAGTATCTATTAATGAAAGATCTGATGCTCCTACTTTAGTAAAATTGGAAGATGAAATTACTACAGTAAGTATACAAGTAACTGCAGAAGATGGCACAACAAAAGATGTAACATTAGTTATTGAAAAGAAATCAGATGATGCAACAATTAAGGAAGTTAAAGGTCAAGGTGTAATAAGTGTTGATATTGAGGATGAAGATATAAGTGTATATGTTGATGAAGACTTAACTAGTGTAAATTTAGATATTATATTGAATAATTTATATGGAAATATTAAATTAGATACTGATGAACATTATGAAACATATAAAATAACAAGAACAATAACTTTATCAGATATTATATCATCAGAGGGAAAATCATTAACTATTAATGTACAAGCAGAAGATGGTGTAACAGAGAAGAATTATACTGTTACAATTTATAAAAAGGCTAATTTAGATTTATTAAGTGTTATGGTAAATAATGAGGAAATACCATATAATGAACTAGAAGAAAAATATAAAGCTTTAGTTGAAAATGGAAATAAGCCAACAATTACTATAAAAGTAAAGAATACACAGCAAACTATACAATTATTAGATTTAGATGAAAAAGTTTTAGCTACAGGAAAAAGTGGAACTTTAACGATTACTCAAACTTTATCTACAATAGATTTGATAAATGAATATATAATTAGGGTTACTTCACATAATGGTGATGAATATGGAAGCCAAGATTATAATTTAGATATTAGACAAAAATCTAAAGAAACTGGAATTGTGTATATAAGAGTTAATACTTTTGGTACATATGTAAAAGATGATACATATTCTGCAACTGTTGCAGGAAAAGATAGTTATCCAGTAGAGATAAAATTAACAGATAGTAACGCAAAAGTAAAAGTTGCTGATTTAGATAATACAGTTCTAATTGATGAACAAACTGGTTTATTAACAGGAAATTTGGAAATAGCAGATGGAGAAACTAAGGAATTTAAAGTAATAGTAACATCTGAAAATGGGAATGAAAAAGAATATAAATTAGTAATACAAAGAGTAAGTAGTAGTACAAATATAGAAAGTATTACAGTTACAGATTTGAACCCAAATTATGTCCCAGACGAAGAATTAGGACCAGAAGAACAACCAGATGGTCAGTTAGATGAACAAGAAGATACCTCACAAGAGAAGATAATTACAAAACCAGTAGTTATTTATGATGAAGAAACAAAAACATATAAAGTAAAATTAGATAGTTCTTTAACAGAAACCACAATTACAATAAATGCAGAATCAGAGTTAACACAAATAACCTTAGAAGGTACAACAGGAAGAGGAGTGGTAACAGCAACAAAAGAATTATCAAAAGAAAGTAGTATAATAGTACCTATAACTATAGTAGCAGCAGATGGTACAACTGAAACAAGGTATTTAGAAATAATTAGATTAACAAGTGAAATTGGAATTAAGGAGTTACAAGTAGATGGCAAACCAATAGATGCTGATGAGGTAGGAAACTATGAAGCTACTGTAACAAATGAAACTGATTTAGCAAATGTAAAAGTAACTTTAATAAATGAAAATTCACAGGTATCTATAAATGGAAATGAGCAAAAAGTTGCAGAAAATACAGAAAATATAAGTAAAGGAAATAATAGAAAATTAGTTATTCCAATTGAAGTAACAACTCAAAGTGGAGTATCACATACATATTATTTAACATTAAAAATCATATCTCATGATACAAGTGTAAGAGAAGTAAAAGTTGAAAATAAACAAGCACAATATATAACTGATAAATATGTTGCATATTTTGATAGAAATGCCACATCTGTAACAATTAGAGTACAAGCAGGAGTTCCATATTCAAAGGTAAAACATACAGATGAACAAGAAGAATTAGAAGGTAATGAATTTTTAGAATTTACTTTGAATACAAGTGATCTTTCTAAAGAAACATTTGATACAACATTTACAATAGTTGCAGAAGATGGAACAGAAACATTATATAACTTACAATGTATAAGAAATTCAGAGGATTGTTCTATTCGTGAAGTATATGGTAATGACAAGTTACTTAATGTAATTGAACAAGATGGAACATATAAAGCAGGAAGTTACTATTTTGCTGTTACAGAAAATACTGCAAAAGTTAAGGTTATTGCTGGTAGTGAATTTGCAGAAGTTTCTTTCAATGGAAAAAGTGCAATAAGTCAATTAGAACAAACTATTACATTAGATTCAAGAAATAAGGTAACAGAAGTTCAAGTAACAATAAAATCACAACAAGGAAATACATATACGACTACAATCTATATTGAAAAATTATCAGTAAATAATAATTTATTAAGTGTAGAAGTTAACTATACAGAAGCTACTAGATTAGAGGATAAATATATGGGATATATATATGATACAGCAGTTGAAGCACATGTACATATAGTATCAGAAGATGAAAATGCTATTGTTATGAGAACAGATGAACAAGGAAATTCTTATGTAAGTACAGATGGAGAAAAAACACAAGAAACACATGAATTGGAATTTGATGTAAAAACACCAGAAAATACAACAATGGTTTACTTTGTAATAATGTCTGAGAGTAATATAAAATCTAATGTATATGTATTACAAATAGATAAAATGAGTACTGACACAAGTTTATTAGAAGTACGTGTTGAAGGGGAATTAATAAAACCTGATGAAGATGGTAATTATGAGACAACATTACTTGATACAATTTCAATACCTAAAATAGATGCAATAACAACTAGTGAATATGCACATGTTAGAATTGCACTTGGTAATGAAAAATTACATACTTCTACAGAAAATATAAGCATATCAAATAATAGAAAAACTGTAATTCCAATTCTTGTAAGATCACAGTCTGGTATAACTGAAACATACTATTTGACTATTAATAAAATTTCAACATCGATAGCTTTAAGTAGTGTGACATTAAATGAAAAAAATGCAAATTATTATGATGAGGCAACTCATACATATAGATTTTTAGTAGATGATACAGAAACTGAGTATGAATTATCAGTTATAGCTGAAAGTGATTACACAATTTTAGAATATAATGGTCATGATTATGAGTCTTCATTTATAACAATAATAGATTTACCAGTAGAATCTGAAGGACAAACTCTAACTATAAAAGCAAAATCTGAATCTGGAGCAGAACAAATTTATACAATAAAAATTATACGTACATCAGATAATACTAATATAGAATATTTAAAAGTTAATGATGTGATAAGGGAACCAGATGAAAAAGGTGGAGATGATTATACAGTAATGATTCCTAGAAAAGCAACACAGGCAACAATAGAGGTGCAAACAGTATTTGAATATGCTACAATAAGATTAGGGGATAATTTGACTGTAGACCATCATGAAAAAGCTACAGTAGATTGCAGTGATTTAAGTGTTGAAAGAATACAAGTACCAATAGTTGTAACAGCTGCAAATGGAATAGATACAAGAACATATCATGTATATTTGGTAAGGGGCTCAGATAATGTAAATATAGAATTACAAGTAAATGGAAAGGTTATTCCAGAAGATGAAAAACAAAACTTTTACGCAAAAGTACCAGAAACAGCTAAAAGTATAAAAGTAAAAGCTACTTCATTAGAGATTGGAACTTTGGGTGAGTATGCTAAAATCGACCTAAATGCAACACAAATTTATGAAAGTCCTACAAAAGAAATAGAACTTAGCATGGATTTATTTAAAGATAAAGAAATCATACAAATTCCAGTACAAGTTATAGCTGAAGATGGAACTAAACGAGATAGTATTTTAACAATTACTCTTCAAAAAGGAACATATATTACAGGAAAGATATTAACAGAAAATGTAAATGATAAACATGTTTCAACTGTAACAGTATATAAAACAAGTGATAATAGAAAAATAGGAGATTCTAAAAATCCAAGAGAAGAGATTGCAAAAGTCCAAACAAATGAGGATGGTACATTTAAAGCTCTAGTTTATATGACTGATTTAGACAATTTAACAGATACAAATAATAATGGAATTGCAGATGAATTAGATGAAACATATGATGTAGTTGTAACAAAAGATGGATATTTAAGTTATACAGTAACAGATATTGAATTAGATGAAGAGAATGAAGTGGATATAGGAGAAAACAAATTAATAGCTGGGGATGTTGTTAAATCAGAGGAAATAGAAATTGATGACTTAGTTGCAATAAATAATAATTACGGAGTTGAAATTGATTATGAATCTGAAGTTGTTGATGAAAAGGCAATATATGATTTAAATGGAGATGGAACTGTAGATTTAGTAGATAGAGATTTAGTAAAACAAAATTATGGTAAAAAGGCAGAAGTTATTCAATGGGTAAAACCAGATGCAGAAGTTGTAGAGAAAACACAAGATGGAACAGAGGAAAAAGTAAAAGAAGGAACAACTGAAAACCATGAAGTTGTAGAGAAAACTGAGTTAAACCCAGGAATTAAAACAGATTTAAAAACTCAGTCAGCATCACCTGCCGAATTAGAAATTGATGAAAGATCAAGAACAGATAATATAACAGAAAAGGAAAATAGGCCTGTAGATGAAGAAAAGGCATCAATGGATTTAAATTCTGAAATAAATAGCTATAGTGCAGAAGATGATATGGAAAATGATGATGCAAAAAAAATTACAGAAACGAGTTTTATATTACCAATGAAATGTAGATATGTAATTACATCACCTTATGAATATAGAACAAATCCAGTAAACGAAAAACAAGAATTACATTCTGGTATAGACATTTCTGGAACATGGCACACAGAAATTTTAGCAGTAGCAGATGGTGAAGTAACATTTGCAGGAGTTCAAAATAGCTATGGAAATTGTATAGAAATTAAACATGTTGTTAATGGGGAAACAATATATAGTTTTTATGCACATTTATCAAGAATTGATGTAAAAGCAGGAGATAAGGTTACTCAAGGTCAAACAATTGCACTAGAAGGTGGAGCACAATCTGATCCAAATCATGGAACAAGTACAGGGCATCATTTACATTTTGAAATAAGGACTAAATCAGGATATGGAAATAGTGTAGATCCTACTAAGTATATTAAATTTTAGTTTAAGATTTATAAGTGAAAAAATGAGGATGGGAAAAAGTTTCCGTGCTCATTTTTTCACTTATAAATTTCTTACATAATAATTACTGTGATATTAGAACATTCTAGATAATAATTAAATAAACAAAGTTTAAAAGAATATAAAATAGCTTAGAGTAATGATTAATATTTTTTTGTAGGAATTATACAATAAAAGAACTTGCGTAAAACCTAAAATAATGGTATCATTAACTTAATGATAAAGTGAGTAAGGAGTGAAGAAAATGCCTGTTAAAATAAAGAATATATTACAAAGTTATGTAGAAGGATTATCAGAAATAATTGGTCAAAACCTAAAAAAAGTTATATTATATGGTTCTTATGCTAGGGGAGAACAAGATAAAAATGGTGAAATAAGTGATATAGATATATTAATTTTAGTAGATACAAATCAAGAACAGATAAAAGAATATGAAAAAAAAATTTTAGATTACAGTTATGAATTAAATCTAAAATACAATATTTTATTATCTCCTATAATTGAAAATATTGATAATTATAATAAAGGGATTAAATATATGGCATTTTATAAGAATATAAAGAAAGAGGGTGTGGTATTGAATGGATGATGAAGATATACAAGCATTGGCGAAATATAGATTAGAACAGTCAAAAGAAAATCTGGAGGAAGCAGAGGCTCTTTTTGATATAAATAAATTTAAAGGAGCGAGTAATAGAGCATATTATTCAGTATTTCATGCTATTAAGGCCATATTAGCATTAGAACAAGTTGATTTCAAGAAACATTCTTCAGTAATTGCATATTTTAATAAAGAATATATTAATAAGAATATATTTCCAAGAGAATTGGGAAAAGGAGTTAGTGAAGTAAGATTTTTTAGAGAAAAAAGCGATTATGTTGATTTCTATATAGTTACCAAAGAGGAATGTGAAAATCAGATAAATACTGCAAGAGAAATGATAAAACATGTAGAAGAATTTATAGATAAAAAAATAAAATAAGTGAAAGTAAACATAATATCAAACAATTGTTATATTTGAAATAAAGGTTGCCAATTTTACAAATCTATGCTATAATAATGTTAATTTCATTATAGAAGGGAGCGAAAAGTATGCCGCATTCAAAAAGCCGGCAGCAATGTGTCGTGGCATTAGAAGGAAAGTTCGTTAAGGTTAAAGCCTATCATGTTGGTCAGGTTGTATATGATAAAAAGACCAAAAAAAAGCTTGGCATATTAATAGAACAAAATCCTAACACGAACATGCTTAGATTACGCCGGGAACCAGATGGCGTAATTATAACGCTCAGGTAGGAAAAAAGGAGACAGTTTATATTAAACTGTCTCCTTTTGAAATAAGTATTAAATAAAAAAATTAAATTATTGAGAATAAATTTTTTACTAATAAATACTATTGAATTAAGAAAATTATACATAATAATTATTATAGAAAAGAGGAAAATAATATGGGGTTATTTGAAATTATTTTTATAGGTATAGGTTTAGCTATGGATGCATTTGCAGTATCTGTATGTAAAGGTTTGTCAATGAAAAGTTTCAATCTGAAAAAAGCAATTATAATTGCTATATATTTTGGGGGATTTCAAGCTTTTATGCCATTGATAGGATATTTTTTGGGATCAAATTTTCAAGATTTAGTAGTAAGTTTTGATCATTGGATAGCATTTTTTTTGCTAGGTTGTATTGGTGTACAAATGATAAAAGAATCTTTTGATGATGAAAGTAAAAATCGTAATGATAAAGTTGACATAAGAACGATGATAGTATTGTCTATAGCAACAAGTATAGATGCTTTAGCAGTAGGGGTAACATTTGCTTTTTTAGAGGCAAATATAATTTTAGCAGTTTCAATTATAGGTATTGTAACATTTTTGTTATCACTATTTGGAGTAAAAATTGGTAAAAAATTTGGTGATAAATTTCAAAATAAAGCAGAGTTAATGGGAGGAGTTATTTTAATAATTATTGGAACAAAAATATTGTTAGAGCATTTAGGCTTATTGTAAATTTTGATTAATTATGGAAAAAATTTTTATACATAGCTATTGGATTATACTATTTAGATAAAGTTGAAAGTCAAGATGGTAATGAAGATATTCCAGGATAATGTTTATGTTTAAAACTTAAGATATGAAAATATTCTAAAAATATTGATATTTAAACAATAATATGATAATATCTTGATTAAATAATAGAACGTTATTTAGGAGGAATTAAAATGAATGAAATAAAATATGAAATAGTGGAACATATAGGAGTATTATCAGAAACAGGTAAGGGTTGGAAAACAGAGTTGAATTTAATAAGTTGGAATGATAGAGAACCAAAATATGATATAAGAAATTGGTCAGAAAATAATGAAAGAATGGGTAAAGGAATAGCTTTATCAAAAGAAGAAGTTAAAAAATTAAAAGAAATTTTAGATAGAATAATAGGAGAATAGAGGTTGGCTTTTCTATATTTTTATAATGTCGCCTAAAATAGAAGTTATGTAATGTTTGATAATTATGTAATTCTTATTTTAGGCGATTCTACTATATGTAAATATTGGTTATATGGAGGTGTAAATAATTGGAAAATATGAGTGATAATAAAAATGCTAATGATAACAAAGAATTTTTAAAAAGTATTTTAATGAAACAATATGGTGAAGCTGATTTAGAAAAAATATATAAAGGTTATGATTCAGAAAGGGCAGTAACTCTAAGAATTAACACTATAAAAGCTAATAAAGATGATATAAAAACTAAATTAAAAAATAAAAACATAGAGTTTTCAGAAGTATCATGGAGTGATATTGCTTTAATAATAAAAAATAAAACAAAAAAAGAGTTACAAGAATTAGAAATGTATGAAAATGGTGAAATATATTTGCAAAGTTTATCTTCAATGTTACCTCCTATTATAATGCAACCACAACCTAATGAAGATATTTTAGATATGGCAGCAGCTCCTGGAGGAAAGACTACTCAAATAGCAGCATTAACCAATAATTTAGCACACATAACAGCATGTGAATTAAATGTAATTCGTGCTGAACGTTTGAGATATAATGTAGAAAAACAAGGTGCAAATTCTTCTGTGTATGTAATGCAAAAAGATTCTAGGAATATAGATGATTTCTTTTCATTTGATAGAATATTATTAGATGCTCCTTGTAGTGGAAGTGGAACTTTGAATTTGAATGATAATAATACATTTAAATATTTTACCCCAAAACTTGTAGAAAAGTCATCAAAAACACAATTATCATTATTAAAAAAAGCACTAAATATATTAAAAACAGGGAAAGAACTAATATATTCTACATGCTCAATTTTATCTTGTGAAAATGAGGATATTATAAATAAAGTTCTACAAACCGTAAAAGCAGAAATTGTTCCAATTGAATTGAGTGGGAAAGAGGACTTACCATTACTTCCAGTAAAATTAGATGGAACTATATGTGTGTGTCCAAATGAATTATATGAGGGATTTTTTATTGCTAAGATTAGGAAAATATAGTTATTATAAAATATTTTATGTAATTCGTGTAAGAATTTTTTGATATATTTTATTTTGTGTTATTATTTAAAGTTAATTAAAAATTTTCGAAAATGTCGAAATATGGAAGAAAAAGTAAAAAAAATATTAAAAAAATATTCATTTTACTATAGACAAAACCAACAAAAAATTTGTATAATGTATGTATAAAAAATAACTATAAGAGAAGAGGTTATGAGTGTGAGAACAAATGAAAATGAGAATATAAAAGAAATTAATACAAATATTCAGGAATTTGTGGAAGTAGAAAATAATATAAACACCTGTAATACAGGTGGTAATGATAAAAGCGAATCAATAGATATGCAAGCAACACAAAAAATTACAATCTTAGATGAACTAAAAAAAGATACAGAGAATTCATTAAAACATTTATTTGAAAATCAGCTTGAAAATCAACTTGAAAATCAACCAAACGAAATTGTACAAGAAAATGAAATATTAACAGATGAAAATTTAAATCAGTTAAATGAAGAAGAAAAAAATGAAGAAATTAATATCCAAGATTCTAGTTCTGAAATATCTGCAGAGCCTATTGCACAAGCAGAAAATTATTCTGCAATTGATGTATCTGAAAATAGTGTGCAAAAAAATCCAAATCAATTATCACAACAATTGAATAAAGAAAATATAGAGAATAAAAATGATTCTGATATAATAGAGAATCAAATAGAACCTACTGTTAGTAATGTACAAGAAAATTTCTCAAAAGATGTAACTCATGATAAAGAAAAACAACACGCTCAAGATAAAAAAGATTATAGATTAGAAAAAATGCTATTTGATAGAATTAATAAAATGCAAGGTAAAATAAAAGAATCATTAGAATTAATAAAAAAATTCGAAAGAATAAATGCAAAAGAAGAAAATTTACCTAATATTGTAACAACTCTTCATGATAAATTAACACACGAAGTTATAAAACAATTTAGAACAGTTGGAATAGAATTTAATATGAAATCTTATTTAGTGCAATCAATAGTTTCAGATTTATTGAGTAAATTTGAGGATGGAATTACAGAATTTAAAGAATGTTCAGAAAATTTGAATTTTGTTAGAGAAGTTCAAGATGATTTTGAATCAAGAGTTGAATTAGCACCAACTAGTAAAGTAAAAAACTTTTTTGCACGTATAAGGGGAATGTTTAAACCTGAAAGAAAACAGGAAAAATTAGAACAATTGGAAAGAGAAAGACAAGAGAAAAAATTGGAAGAAGCAAATATTCACTTAATAAAATATAAATTTATAAATAGTGAGTTAGAAAAATATACTATAAGAAAAAATATTATAAATAGTTTAACTAGAGAGATCTTACTTGGACAAGGTTCAGGTTTAACCTTAAATGTCACAGAATTTATAGATCAAAAAATAGCTTCAGAAATGAAAATGTTAGGTTTAGATAATTTAATTCCTAATTTAGAAGAAAGTTTATATCAGGAATATAAAGAGAAAAATCCAAAAGTAACAAAAGAAGAATTTTGTAAGTTACAGGTTGGTGAATTAAGAAAAAATATGAAAACACAAAAGGTTGATATTGTTCGTAACAAAATAAGTAAAGTTGTTATAGATAGTGATTCTAAAACAGATGATGAGAAAATGGCTGTTTAAATATTACATATTTTTAGGAGGGAAAAAAATGCAAATAATTTTTGCAAGCTGGAATGCCAAGAAGGCAGAAGAAATACAACGTATGGCACCTGAAGGTGTTGATGTGATTTGTCTTAAAGATATTCCAGAGGCTGCTGATGTTCCTCAAGCAGAAGAAAATGGTGTTACATTTATTGAAAACGCCAAAATAAAAGCTCATTATTGGGCAAAAAAACTTAAGAGACCTGTTTTAGCAGAAGATTCAGGACTAGTGATTGAGTGCTTAAATGGGTATCCAGGAGTCCGAACAAAGCGTTGCATACAGGAGCTTAATTCAAATGCAAATGTAGATGTTGATAATCCTGCAGAATTATATCCAGAATTATTGAGGCTTATGCAACATAGTGGAAGCAAGAATACAAAAGCTCATTGGGTTACTGCAATGGTGTGTATTATTCCACACGAAACAGATTTTACAGAAATCTGTGATGAGCAGGAATTAAATGGAGATATGTGTAAATGTGCAGGAGAAAGGGTTTTTGGGTTTGATCAATATTTTAGACCTTGGGGCTATGATAAGACCCTATCTGAAATGACTCCAGAGGAAAAAGATAAAATTGGACCAAGAAGAAGAACTTTTGAATTGATTATGAAGAAAGTTCAAGGAATGTAAGTTGTAATACTAATTTTAAAAAAGAGCCTATGTTGGTTGATACTGCATGGGTTCTTTGCTTTTTTAGTAAAATTATGAAAAATAAAATTAGCACTCTCCACTTGACATTGCTAAAAAATAGAACTATAATGGAAAAAGTAGATAATGGATAGGAGGGATTAATATATGAATATGCAAAAGTTAACACAAAAGTCAATTGAAGCCATACAAGAGGCTCAATCATTGGCTTTACAAAATCAAAATATGCAAATTGAGGAGGAGCATTTGTTATTATCACTTGTGAATCAGCAGAATGGTTTTATTCCTGAATTGCTTAAAAAGATGAATGTAAATGTTGATTTATTTAAGAATGAACTTTTAAATGCTATTAAATCCTTACCAGCAGTTACTGGTTCTGGGAGAGAACCTGATAAAGTGTATGTTTCAAATGATGTTGATAAAGTCTTGATATCAGCTGAAAATGAGGCTAATAAAATGCAGGATGAATATGTTTCTGTTGAACATATTTTGTTAGGTATTATTAATAATGCAAATTCAAAGGTTTCTAATATTTTAAAAAACAATAATATAAATAAAAATACGGTTTTAACAGCTTTGAAATCTGTAAGAGGTAATACAAGGGTGACAAGTGAGAACCCAGAAGAAACATATGATGTTTTGAATAAGTATGGACAAGATTTGGTTGAACTTGCAAAACAAAATAAATTAGACCCAGTTATAGGAAGGGATTCAGAGATTAGAAATGTAATTAGAATTTTGTCAAGAAAAACTAAGAATAATCCTGTTTTGATTGGTGAACCAGGAGTTGGTAAAACAGCTATTGCAGAAGGTTTAGCAATTAGAATTGTAAATGGAGATGTTCCAAATAATTTAAAAGACAGAAAGATTTTTTCACTAGATATGGGGTTATTAATAGCTGGTGCAAAATATCGTGGAGAATTTGAGGAAAGATTAAAGGCTGTTTTAAATGAAATTAAGAAAAGTGAAGGAAAAATTATTTTATTTATAGATGAACTTCATACAATAGTAGGAGCTGGGAAAACTGATGGTGCAATGGATGCAGGAAATCTTTTAAAACCAATGTTAGCAAGGGGTGAACTTCATTGTATAGGGGCTACAACATTAAATGAATATAGACAATATATTGAAAAAGATGCTGCATTAGAAAGACGTTTTCAACCTGTAATTGTTGATGAACCAACTGTTGAAGATACTATTTCAATTTTAAGGGGATTAAAAGAACGTTATGAAATTTTCCATGGAGTAAAAATTCATGATCAAGCTTTAATTACAGCTGCAGTTCTTTCACACAGATATATTTCAGATAGGTTTTTGCCAGATAAGGCAATAGATTTAATAGATGAGGCATGTTCTTTAATAAAAACAGAAATCGAATCTATGCCAACAGAATTAGATGATATTTCAAGAAAAATTATGCAACATGAAATTGAGGAAGCTGCCTTGAAAAAGGAAACTGATAGTTTATCTAAAACACATTTAGCAGAAGTTCAAAAAGAATTAGCTGAAATGAAGGAAAAATTTAATGAAATGAAAGCTAAGTGGGAAAATGAAAAAAATGCTATTAATAAAGTACAAAAAATAAAAGAGGAATTAGATAAAGTAAATGGAGAGATAGAAGCTGCTGAAAGGGTGTATGATTTAAATAAAGCTGCAGAACTTAAATATTCGAAATTACCAGATTTACAAAAACAATTAGAAGAACAAGAGAAAATAGTTGAAGAAAGAAAAGGTGAAAATAGTATTTTACGTAATGAGGTAACTGGTGAGGAGATTGCAAAAATAATAGGACGTTGGACAGGAATTCCAGTTTCAAAATTAATGGAAGGTGAAAGGGAAAAATTGCTTAACTTAGAAAGTATTTTACATAAAAGAGTAATAGGACAAGATGAAGCTGTAAAAAAAGTAAGTGATGCAATAATTCGTTCTCGTGCTGGAATTGCAAATCCAAATCAGCCAATTGGTTCTTTTCTATTTTTGGGTCCAACAGGGGTTGGAAAAACAGAGCTTGCAAAAGCATTAGCAGAATGTTTATTTGATGATGAACATAATATGGTAAGAATAGATATGTCTGAATATATGGAAAAATTTAGTGTAAGCCGTTTGATTGGTGCACCTCCAGGATATGTTGGATATGAAGAAGGTGGGCAATTAACAGAAGCTGTTAGAAGAAAACCATATTCTGTAATTTTATTAGATGAAATTGAAAAAGCACATCCAGATGTATTTAATATTTTACTTCAGGTTTTAGATGATGGAAGAATTACAGATTCACAAGGTAGAACAGTGGATTTTAAAAATACTATTATTATACTTACATCAAATTTAGGTTCATCATATTTATTAGATGGAATTAAAGATGATGGAAGTATAGGTGAAGATGCAATTGCACAGGTGGATAGTTTGTTGAAACAATCATTTAGACCAGAATTTTTAAATCGTTTAGATGAGATAGTATATTATAAACCTTTAATGAAAAATCAAATTTATAGTATAATAGATTTAATGATTGAAGATTTACAGAAACGATTAGATGAAAAACAAATTAAAATTGAGGTTACAGAAGATGCTAAACAGTTTATTGTAGATAATGGATATGATCAAAATTTTGGTGCAAGACCTTTGAAAAGATATATTAAAAATAATGTTGAAACTTTGGTTGCTAAAAAAATTATTAGTGGTGAAGTTGAGTCTGGTTCAACTTTAAAAATTAAAGTTGATAAAGAACATGATGATTGTGGTGAACTTACTGTAGAAAAGTCTTACTAATATTTGTACTTTTGTTTTTTTTGTGTTATTATGTATGATAATAAAAATCTGGAAGGGAAAGTGATAAAAATGAATTATGAAAAATCATGTGGAGCAATTATTTTTGACAATAATAAAGTATTGGTAATTCAACAAACTATGGGACATTGGGGGTTTCCAAAAGGTCATGTTGAAGGTGTAGAAACAGAAGTGGAAACAGCTATAAGAGAGATTAAGGAAGAAACTAATTTAGATGTTGAAATTAACAAAAGTTACAGATATGTAGAACATTATTCTCCTAAAGAAGATGTAGAAAAAGAAGTTGTATATTTTATCGCTAAGAAAACTGGAGGAAATATTGTAGCACAAGAAGGTGAGGTTCAGAATATTGAGTGGTTAAATATAGATGAGGCTATGAGGAAATTGACTTATGAAGGTTCTAAAAATGTTTTGAAAAAAGCAATAAAGGACTTAAATATATAATTTTTTTGAAAAAGTTAAACTGTAACAAATCAATGTTATGGTTTAATTTTTTAAAAAATAAAATCGGATTGCTAAAAATATGTATTATATGATATAATAAAAAAGTTAATTTATAGAAAGGAGAGATAGCCAAAAAATAGCTATCTTAGAACATGAAAGAAGAAATAGTAAAATTTGATGAACTAGATATATCAGAAAATGTAAAAAAAGCATTAAAAGAAATTAGATATAATGAAATGACAGATATTCAAAAACAATCAATTCCATATATTTTGGAAGGAAAGGATGTAATAGGTCAATCTCAAACAGGTACAGGGAAAACTGCTTCATTTGGAATTCCAATGATAGAGAAGGTTGATAAAAATTCTAAAAAAATTCAAGCCATAATTTTATGTCCAACAAGAGAACTTGCAATTCAAGTAACACATTCAATAAGAAGATTTTTAAAATATCAGGATAGTATTAAATGTATGGCTATTTATGGTGGGGAATCAATTGATAGACAGATTTTAGGATTGAAAAAGGGTGTTCAAATTATAATAGGAACACCAGGTAGAGTTATGGATCATATGAGAAGAAAAACTATTAAATTAGATAGTGTAAAAATGGTTATTCTTGATGAAGCTGATGAAATGTTGAATATGGGGTTTGAAGATGATATTGAAACTATCTTAAAAGATGTACCAAAAGATAGGCAAACTGTTTTGTTTTCAGCAACTATGAGTAAAAGAATTTTGGGTATTGCAAAAAAATATCTAAATAATCCTAGAAATATAAAGATTAAGGCAAAAGAGTTAACTGTAGAGAAAATTAGGCAAGAAGCAATTGAGGTTAAAGATAAAATGAAAGATGAAACTGTTTGTAGAATATTAGATGTTGTTGAGCCAAAAAAAGCAATTATTTTCTGCAATACCAAGAAAAAGGTTGATACTCTTATTGATGTTTTGAAAATTAAAGGTTATAAGGCAGAGTGTTTACATGGTGATATAAAGCAAAGCCAAAGAGATAGAATTATGAAAAAATTAAAGATAGGGGATATCAAAATTTTGGTTGCGACAGATGTTGCTGCTAGAGGAATTGATGTTAGGGGATTAGAGCTTGTAATTAATTATGATATTCCACAAGAATTAGAATATTATGTTCATAGAATTGGTAGAACTGGTAGAAATGGAAAAAATGGAATTGCTTATACTTTTTATACAGGTAAAGAAAAGTTGAAGTTAAGAGAAATTGAGAAATATGCTAATACAAAAATTAGTGAGGGAAAAATTCCTACTTTAAAAGAAGTAGATGAAGTAAAAAGTAGAAAGATTGTGGATAATTTAGAAGAGATAATCAGAAAAAAAGAGTTTAAAAATGTTGAAATAATTGATGAACTTTTGGCAAAAAATTATAAGTTAGAAGATGTTTCAAAAGCTTTAATTACAAAATTAATAAGTAAAGAGCCTATTGGTCAATTTGAGTATGATTTTACACCAGATGAAAATGGAAATGTACGTTTATTTTTAAATGTTGGAAGAAAAGATAAAATAATGGTTAAAGATATTGTAGGGTGTTTTAAAGCATATACAGCATTAACTACAGATTCAATAGGTAGAGTTAATTTATTGGATAATTTTTCTTTTGTAGATGTTCCTGCAGGTTATGTTGATGAGGTAATGAGAAGTGTTAAAGGACAAGTTATAAAAAATAAGAAGGTAAATATTGAGATTGCAAATGTGTAGCATTTGCAATTTTTTCTGCGTATTTTGGATATTCTGTTTATTCTATGATGTTTTTTTGGTTATGTGAGAAGTGTTAAATTGTAACTATTGTTGGTTGCTGTTTTATACTTTTGCAATAAGCCGTCAAATTCAATAGTTCTGTACTGCTTTTGCAGGAGGCCGTCAAAAAATCCAAGATAAGTATGGCTGTTGACATATATTATTTTGAAAATGTTTCCCAACAGCGCACAGAGAG
>CANPWE010000002.1 GCA_947581895.1 uncultured Clostridia bacterium
GTTTTTGGTAGTACTAAAAACTACCGCTTTTGGTTTTATTTCTCTAAAGGTTTATTGTTTATTTTTCAATGTACTTTATGTCTTCTTTTTTTGTCTGAAGACATTTTTTATTTTATCATTCTGAAGCTTGTTTGTCAATACTTTTTTAAAACTTTTTTATTTTTTTATTTAGTATTTCAAACCGAAAAAAGTGCAAAATAATAAACTAGTAATTTCTGTATTTTTTTCTTTGTGTTCAATTTTCTTACTAATTCATTTATCTATTTTATAAACTTTTTTTCATCTGTTGCTCAGTACTTCTTTATAATAACATATACTTATTTTAAAGTCAATACCTTTTTTAAAAAATTTTTTATTTTTTTGTCGAATTATGTTGTATTAAATATTGAGGTTTTTTCATACAACTCTGAAGCCCTTGAATCTGTTGATTTTATCAATATATCTTACATTAAAATACTCATATAAAAAACATTATTTTAATAACCTATATTTCTACTAAAATAATATCCTCACCTATACATTTTATCTTTTCCCAATTTATAACTATATCATTTTCATTTGTAAACATATTTAATATTTTATTTCCCCCTGGTACTATTATTGATGTTATTTTTCCAGTTTCTAAATCAGCACATACATCTTGAACAAAACCTAGCCTTTTTCCATCAGCTATATTTACAACTTCTTTGTTTTTAAAATCCATTCCTTTTTTTGCCATATGTTCTCACTCCCTTTTTATCTTATTTTATATATTATATTAGTTAGTTTAAAATTAATTCTTTATTAATTACATTTTTCTTAAAATGATATACAGATTTTATAATTTAAATATCACTAAATAAATAATTTAATAAAATGATTGATTTATACTCTCAGATTTTATATATAAGCAAATGGCGAAATAAATTTTCATTTAATTGTATTAAATAAAAGTTTCGCCATCTTATCTATATTACTAAACTTTATTAACTATAATATCTTTTAACTAGCATAAAGCACTAATAATATAAATGCAATTACAGAGACTACAGCACATATAATTATAGCTAAAACTATTAGTACATTAGAATTATTATCTATTTCTTTACTATTTGGAATATAGTTATTTTGTATAACTCCTTTGTTATATCCTACATAATAAACACTACCATCTACATCAAGTGGTACTGCCCCATTTAATCCAGAATACAAATTTGTAATACTTCCTCCTAATAATTCAGCTTTTATTCCATTTATTACACCTGTTACATCAAAAGCATCTTCACCACCTATATATGCATCTTTTATTGTACCATTAGTCATTTTCAAATTTACATTATCTACAATTCCTCTATTTGTTGATTGATAAAAATCAGAACTTCCACCATCAATATTCATATTAACAGTTCCTGTATATCCATTAGAACCTCCTGCAGTTATATATTCCATTAATCCTCCATTAATATTTACTGTTACTGACTCTGTATTAGAATACCCTTGACCACCACCAAAAACATCATTAACATTTCCATTGTTAATTGTTAAATTACTAGATCTAACAATTGTTCCTGATTCTTGTGGGTTTTCCTTTGTCCCTGTATCATATTGAACATCATCAACAGGATATGATGCCATTCCACCACCTACTAAAAAGGTAATTTCACCATTATTGATAACCACATTTGAGTCTTTTACCTCTGAATATAAAAGTCCACCAGCAAAAACAGAATTTGTAACAGTTCCACCATTAACAATAATGTTTGATTTATCAACTATTGCTGGAGTTTCTGATTGTAAAGAATATCCTCCACCATATATTGACCCTACTGTACCACTTTCCATTGTAATACTAGCAGTATCATATGATGTTCCTTCTTTTCCTCCAGCAAAAACAAGTGTAGTATTTTTTATCTCTTGTTTACCCCCAACCCAAGATATTGTTGTGGTTCCTTGATTATCAGATATTATAATAGGAGTCCCATTTGCATAAAATGCCCCAACTCCTTTATTAAACGTATCATCATATATTGGATCAGTTGCCGCATATACATTGTTTGTGTTTGGAAAAATACTTAATGAAAAAACAAACACAAAAATAAAAAAGCTTAACAATATACGCTTCATAATAATACATATCCTTTCTATAAAATAACAGAATTATAAAAATTCTTATTATATAATATTCTTAAATTTAAAAAAGAGTTAAAATATGCATATTAAAAAACTAATGCAATTACTATAATTGCATTAGTTTTTAAAATATTTTATATATTCCTAAAAAATTATTTATATATTCTTTTTATATGATTAATTGCACTTTTTTCTAACCTAGAAACCTGTGCCTGTGAAATTCCGATTTCATTTGCAACTTCCATCTGTGTTCTACCTTCAAAAAACCTTTTTCCTATTATCATTTTTTCCTTATCATTCAATTTTTTCATTGCTTCTGATATTGTAATATTTTCAGCCCATAATTCATCTGTATTTTTTTTATCTTTAACCTGATCTAAAACATATATATTTTCATTTCCATCTCCATATACTGGTTCTTGTAATGATATAGGTTGTTGAATCGCATCTAAACATAATGTTATTTCTTCTTTTTCAACTCCTAATTCTTTAGCAATTTCATCTATGCTTATTTCTCTTTGATTTTGTTTTAATTCTCTATCTCTTATAGCAAGGACTTTGTATGCCAAATCTCTTAATGATCTACTTACTCTTATTGAATTATTATCTCTTAAATATCTTCTTATTTCTCCGAATTATCATTGGAACACCATATGTTGAAAACTGCACATCTTGATTTATATCAAAATTATCTATTGCTTTTATTAAACCTACACAACCAATTTGAAATAAATCATCTGCATTTTCACCTCTTCCATTAAAACGTTGTACTACTGATAAAACTAATCTAAGATTACCATTTATAAACATTTCCCTTGCTTGTGTATCTCCATTTTTTATCTTAACTAAAAGTTCTTGTTTTTCTTCATTTGATAGCACAGGTAATTTAGCAGTATTCACTCCAGCTATTTCAACCTTGTTTATCAAAATAAAAAACCTCCTTTGGCTATAAATGTTATTTACATTATTTCCAAATTTATGTTTTTTATACTAAATTAAACTTAACAATGAAACCTTATTCCTAAATTTTATATTATTATTAACCAGTTTTACTAATAATGTCTTTTTTCATTTTGTTAATGATTTTCTTTTCTAATCTTGAAATATAACTTTGTGAAATTCCTAACATATCAGCAACTTCTTTTTGTGTTTTTTCTATACCATCACTATTACCGAAAACCGAAACCTTAATTCCATTATATTTCTTTCACGCTGATTTAATTTTTCTATTGATGCATGTAGTAAAGTTTTATCTACTTCATCTTCAATTCTTCTTGATGTAACATCTGCCTCTGTTCCTAATATATCTGAAAGTAATAATTCATTTCCATCTCCATCTTGATTTAATGGTTCATCAATTGAAATTTCTGTTTTTATTCTATTACTTCTTCTTAAAAACATAAGTATTTCATTTTCAATACATCTTGAAGCATATGTAGCAAGTTTTATTTTTTTATCTGTATTAAAGGTGTTAATTGATTTCATTAATCCTATTGTACCAATAGAAATTAAATCTTCTATTCCAATTCCTGTATTTTCAAATTTTTTTGCTATATATACAACCAATCTTAAATTTCTTTCCACTAAAAGTTGCCTTATACTGGTATCTCCTTTACTAAGCTTTTCTAAAGCCTCTTCTTCTTCTTCTGGACCTAATGGTGGAGGAAGAGTTTGGCTACCACCTACATAAAAAATAGAAAAATCTTCTATCTCCTGAATAGAATTTATATATTTAGCATAAATGTTATTTATACTAGACTTTAACATTTGCAATATTTTCACTTAAATTGCCTCCTTCCAACATATCCAACCCAAATATAGCTGAATACATCCCATTTTTTGTAAAAGACTTATCATAAATTCCTATTATTACATTGTTATTGTTTTTTGTTTTTTCATCTAATATAATGTTTACATTATCAGCCTTTATTCCTAATAATAATCCATTTTGTTTTCCAAGTGAGGAAAATGGAATTATTCTAAATCTTGATATAATTCTACTAAATTCGCTATCACCACTTAGTTCATCTATATCACCTCCTATTATTTTATTTAAATTGTTTAAAATACCTTTAGGTATAACTGAATACAAACTTTTATGTTCAACTACTATTACTGGAAATCCACTAATTGGATCTTTAAGTAAATTACCTGTATCTAATAAACCTTTAATATTAGTGGATTTTCCATCAATAAAAACTTCTATGGAATATATCATATCTTTTTTGGTTAATTTTGTTTTTACTATTTTAAAGCTAATTTGTAATATCACAAAAGCAACTATTCCTCCAATTACTGCTATTTTTAATGGATATGCTCCTACAAAAACACCATTTCTTATTTGTGCCATCTTAGGTTGTAAAAAATACATTAAAGCAAATACACATCCACCAAAAACAAATGATACTAAATAAAATATTGTTAAATCTTTTATAAATTTTTTTAATGACTTTGGTTTAAATGCTATGTATACTATTGTAAATGATAAAATCAACTTCATTATAAAATTTGAATAAATAGGAATTATGTTTAAATACATTACAATTGTATATACAGCCCCTATACAACTTCCAATAAATATTCTAAACTTCTTCAATTTATCTTTGATTACTACACCAGTTGTGAATATTATTATATAGTTCATTAAAACATTTTCAAAAAAAACAATGTCTAAATATATAGTCATTACTTTCCTCCTATGAAATTTGGTATTTTTGTGTATTTGCCAATTCTAACTTTTCAATAACTAAGGGCAAAAGTATTAAACTGTAGATATTGTAACATCTTTTCTATAAAAAGCCTGTCAAATTCTGAAGTCAAAAAAAGAAATAATCTACAAAAGTAGATTATTTCTTTTTTTATATAATCTTATGTATTTTAATTAGATTTATTTAGACGATTTATTTATTTCCTGCTTTATTTTTTCTTAAGAAAGAAGGAATATCTAAGTCATTTGCTTGACTTATAGTGCTTTCTATTGGTGTTGGATTAGCTTTAATTGTTTGTTCCCATGCTTTGTCTACTATTTGTGTTACAGGAATTGAATTCATTTTATTTTTTTCTTCATCTTCAAAACCTGTAGCAATAACTGTTATCACAATATCTTCTTCTAATGTTTCATCTATAACTGCACCAAAGATAATGTTGGCTTCTGGATCAACACTTCTTTGAACTAATTCAGCTGCTGTATTAACTTCATGTAATCCTAAGTTTGTTCCACCTGTGATATTTATGATAACTCCTCTTGCACCTTCTATTGATGTTTCTAGCATTGGGCTTTGTACTGCTTGTTTTGCAGCTTCTTCTGCTCTTGATTCACCAGATGCTCTTCCTATTCCCATATGTGCCATACCTGTATTTAGCATTATTGTTTTAACATCTGCAAAATCTAGGTTTACAAGACCAGGAACTGCTATTAAATCTGATATACCTTGAACACCTTGTCTTAATACATCATCAGCCATTTTAAAAGCTTCTATTATTGATGTTTTTCTATCAATGACTTGTAATAGTTTATCATTAGGAATTACAACTAATGTATCTACTTTACTTTTAAGGCTTTCAATTCCTCTATCTGCTTGTGATAATCTTTTCTTTCCTTCAAATGTAAATGGTTTTGTAACAACACCTATTGTTAATATTCCCATTTCTTTTGCACATGCTGCTACTATTGGTGCTGCACCTGTACCTGTTCCTCCACCCATTCCAGCTGTAACAAATACCATATCTGCTCCACGTAAAGCTTCTGTTATTTCAGATTTGCTTTCTTCTGCTGCTTGTGCTCCTATATCAGGGTTAGCTCCTGCTCCTAATCCTCTTGTTATTTTTTCTCCTATTTGAATTTTTGATGCTGCTTTTGATAATAATAGAGCTTGCTTATCTGTATTTACTGCAACAAATTCAACTCCTCTTATACCTGAATCAACCATTCTGTTAACAGCGTTTGTTCCACCGCCACCAACACCTATAACTTTAATAGTTGCTGTTCCGTCTATCATAAGTCCGCTTTCTTCCATGCCATCCATTATCATTTTGTTCTTCCTCCCTATTTTTATTTATATTTTAAAAAAATTAATAACATCCTTTTTGACTATTCTTTATAGTCCTATCTCATTTTACGAATAGAAAAAGTCCTTTACTTTTTCTAAGATATCTTTAAAAATAGTACTTTTTTCTGTAGTCGTATCTATATTACTAGAAACATTTTTAGCAAATTGCCTTGATGCTATATATCTAACCAAAGCATATACCGTTCTATAACCAGGTCTTACTGTACTTATACCTCTACCTGTTGAAATTTTTACAGGTATATTTAATACCACTTTTCCTGCTACATCACTTTTGCTTATATTAGTAATTCCTTGTCCTGTTAGTATTACATTATTTATTCTAGATTTTACACCTTGCATTGTTATATCTCTATTTATTAATGTAAATATTTCTTCTATTCTTGCTTCTATTATTTCTATAAGCTCTGAACTTTTTATAGCTCTACTAGATTGCTCATTTTTGCAGGTTGTTAATAATATTTCGTTATTATTATCTATATAAGATTTCATAGCTAAACCATATTGTTTTTTTAGTTTATCTGCTTCTTCATGAGAAATGTTTAGTACTAATGCAATATCATTTGTTATATTATCTCCACCAAGTGGTATGGTATTTGTATATATAAACTCTGAGCCTTCAAAAACTCCTATATCTGTGTTTCCAGCTCCTACATCTAATATCATAACATTATCTGTTAATTCATGAGTATCTAAAACCAAATTTCTTTCAGCTAATGTTATTGGTACTAATCCATCAATTTCTAGGTCTGCTTTTTTAAATATTCCTATTAATTGTCTCATATATTCTTTATCTGCTAAAACAACTTGTGACTTTAATGTGAATTTTGAGCTGAAATTTCCTATTGGATCAGATACAGGTTTTCCATCATCTAATATAAATTTATCTGCTACCACATCTATAATACTCATTCCTTCTGGAACATCTATATCTTTTGCCTGCATTATTGCTGATGAAACATCTTTTATTGTAATTCCCGAGTATTTATCTCTCACTTCTTTTATAACACTATTTTGAACTATTGTTATATATTTTCCGTGTATCGTTAAATATGCTGAATTAATTTTCAAATTTGTATCACATTCAGCGTCCTCGACAACTTTTATTATTGCCTTTACTATTTCATTTTCATCAGTTATTTTTCCCTTTTTTATTCCATTACAAGGTTGATTTGTACTACATAGTATTTCTACTTGATTAAAATTATTAACTTCTCCTATGATAAGGCTTACTTTTGAAGTGCCTATATCAATTCCTACAATTACGTCTCCTATAGCCAAAGTAATTCCTCCATTTTTTATGCATTTTTATTCCTAGTTTATTTCTTAGTAAGAATATTATATTTCTGAAAAAAAGTCAATAGAATTTGTTATATTTTTGTAATATTTTCGTAACAGTTTTGTAATAATGTTTTATTTTGTATTATTTTCTGTTTCTTTTACTTCTTTAGTCCTTCTATTTCTAAATTTTTCTAGATAATATCTACGTATAATTGCTAAATTATTAAACATTCTACTTACAAAAACAAATATTGATACTAAATATATATCTACATTTAATCTTTCTCCTAAATATGCAAGTAAAATTGCTAAAATTGCATTTCCGAAAAAACCTGAGATAAATACTCCCATATCAAATCTTTTATTTAATGATGAAGCAACTCCACCAAATACAGAGTCTAATGATGCAATTATTGCAATAGCCAAATATGCTGAATATGTATATGAAATGACTGGTGCAAAATTACCTACTATAATTCCTATAATACATCCTAAAATTATAGCTATAAAAATCATATAATTATCCCTCCTCTTTTACATATTTCAATACTATTTCTTTGTTATATGCAGGTATTCTTACATTAGATTGAAAACTTATATCTAAAGTATAACCATTAGTTTTGTAATATGGTACAAAACCTTCGTTTTTAAAATTAAGAATGTTGTCTAATTGTTCTTTACTTCCTATAGCTTTAACTTCATATGGACTAACAATTCTTTCACCATTTACTAAAATATATTGATTATTATTTATTGAAACTATATCTGTGCTATTTATGATTCTTTGATCATTAATAGAAATTGCCTCTGCTCCTGCATATTTTAATTCATTTACTAAATATATTAAATTACTTGCAGAAAAAGATTGTTCTGGTGTATCTGTCAAATTTAATACAACACCTTCTCCTACAACATTTGTTTTACCAACTAACATGTTATATTCTTTTAATTCTTCATCTAATAGTTCAGAAGATTGTTCATTATTTTGAATTGTGTTAGTATATTCTTCTATTTTCTGTTTATTTGATTGAATTTTTTCATCAACTTCATTATATTTTGTTTTCCAATTTAAAATCTCTTGTCTTAATTCATCTTCCCTCATACTTTCAATTCCCATAGAATTGGTTTTTTCTACAGTTCTAAATTGAATAAACATTGATGATACAAGCATTATTGAAACAAAAAAGATTACAATCGAAATAGTTATTTTATCTTTTCTCATTTTAACACCTCTTTTATTATTCATTTTTCATATATTGTGTGTTAATTATTCCATCATACTTATTAATAGTAATGTTTTCCTGTTTTTTTATATCTACTATAACACCTGTTTCCTCCAATAATTCTATATATCCCCCAGGAATTCTTATAGAACCATATAATAATTCTGGTGAACCTATAGCTTTTATTTCTATTGGAGAACTAATTTTTTCTCCATTAACTATTACAACATTTCCAGCACAATATATAGATGTAAAATTAGTTATTCTTTGCCCATTTATTGAAATAGCCTCTGCTCCTGCATTTCTTAAAGCATTAACTACTTCTACTAAATCACCTGCATGTACTAAATAAAATTCTATATTATCTAATGGCCCAATATTTGATCTTTTTACTTTGTTATTATCTTTTAGTGTAATTACTATTCCATTTCCATGCACATCTGTTAATCCTAATAATGTGTTATCATATTTTATTTCTTCTTCTTTATTTATTGAATTTTCATCATTTTGTGTTGATTGTAGTCTTACTTTTTCTAAGTCTTGCTCAGAAGTTTCTAATTCTTTAGTTGCTTTATCATATTTTTCTTTCCATTTTAAAATTTGATCTCTTAACTCATTTCCAGTTAAGGTTTTAGAAACAGTTAAATTTGTATTATCAATTGTTTTTAATTGAATACATATTGCTAATGTAAGTATACAACATAAACACCCTAAAGTTAAGGCTATTTTCCAGTTTTTCACTATATATATCTCCTTTCATTGTTTCAATTATCTTATAATATAAAAATTACACTTTCTCTCTAAATACAGCTCTTCCATTATTTAAGTCCATATTAACAAATAACTCTCCTTCTCTACCTTTTTCTCTTTCTATCATTTCCTTTACATATGGCATTTGTGCAGCTAAATTAGAACAATTTCCTAAATATACAGTTTTATCTTCTGATTCTAATATCATTATGTAATTATTTGTGTCACTTATATCTATTTGTGTTATCAAATTGTCTAAACCATTAGAATTAGCAGTTTCTATTATACTTAATACTGTTTCCAATCTTCCCAAATCATCTTTATTTAATCTATTTCCAGGTTTTATTTGATCTAATGGAGTTACATATCCTTTTAATATTGGTGCATCTAATTTTACTGTTGATATTTCTAATATGTATCCTTGATTATTTATATATACATATGAATTACCATATTCCAACATTAGAGTTGCAATTCTTTCTTGTACATTAATTTCAACTTTATTGTCAAATATTTTTCTATCTATGTTTACATTTTCTATATATGGGTTTGATAAAATCTTTTTTTCAGCTTCCTTTTTAGAAAATTTAAATGTGTTTTCATTTGTTTTTATTCCTGCAGAATTTATTATTTGCTCTGAAGTTATATTATTGTTATTTAATATTTCAATTGCTTTTACATCAAAAACCGGAGATAAAAAAAAGTATATTATACCTGCAATAAGGCAAATATTTAGTACTAATAATACACTCATTTTTCTTATGGTTCTTATTTTTTTTCTGCTTAACTTTACATTTGTAGTTTTTTGTGATTTCATTGTTATTGTGTTATTTTTACTTTCATTAAATTGATTTCCTTTTGTATATATATCACTTGTATTATTAGACTTGATATTTTTTTTCAAATTTTCTTTTGCTTGTCCATTATTTATTTTTTTATAATTAATGTTTTTTTTGTGCTTATTTGGATAATTTCGTTTTGGGAAATTATCTAAACCAATAATAATTTCATTGTTTAAATCTATAATATCATTATTATGGAAGGCAGATCTAGAATCTGCCTTTTTATTAACATTTGAATATACCATTGTTCTTTTTCTTTCGCTTTTAGCCACTTTATTCACCTACTCTTTTAATATTTGCTCCTAACATATTTAATTTATCATCAAAATTTTCATATCCCCTTAAAACATATTCTATGTTTTCAATTCTAGTTATACCTTTAGCTGCAAGTCCTGCAATAATTAAACCTGCTCCACCTCTTAAATCACTTCCTTTAAGTGTTGCCCCTGTTAGCTTTCTTTTTCCTGTTATTATTGCAGTTTTTCCTTCTATTGTTATTTTAGCTCCCATTCTTAGTAACTCACTTATATATTTAAATCTATTTTCAAATATATTTTCTACGATTATAGATGTTCCTTTAGCTATTGTTAACATTGAACCAAAAATCTGTTGTAAATCAGTTGGAAATCCTGGATATGGCATTGTTTTTATTTCTATTGCTTTAAGCTTTTTGGGAGCTTCAATTTCTATATAATTTTTTTCAACTTTCATTTTACATCCAGTTTCTTGTAATTTGTGTATTACTGGTACCATATGTTCTGGTATAACATTATTTATTTTTACTTTTCCTCCTGTTATTGCAGTTGCACATAAAAAAGTTCCAGCCTCTATTCTATCTGGCATTACTTTATATCCTGTGCCTTTTAGTTTTTTTACACCTGTTATTTTAATTATATTAGTTCCTGCTCCTTGAACTTTTGCTCCCATTCTATTTAAACAATTTGCTAAATCAACAATCTCTGGTTCCATTGCTGCATTATTTATTACAGTAGTTCCTTCTGCAAGAGTTGCTGCTAATATAATATTTTCTGTTGCTCCTACACTTGGAAAATCTAAATTTATATCTGCTGCCATTATTTTATCACAACTACACTTTATAAATCCAGCATTTTCTTCAACTTGTACTCCCATTTTTCTAAAAGCTGCCAAATGTAAGTCTATTGGTCTTGAACCAATTTCACATCCCCCTGGATATGAAAATGTTACTTTTTTAAATCTTCCTAAAATAGCACCTGCAAGCACAACAGTTGACCTCATTTGTCTCATTAAATGTTCTGGGATTTCTGTTTTTCTTATATTCTTTGAATTAATCTCTATTTTACCACTATCTTTCCTAATCTTGCAACCCAAAATCTTCAAAATTTCTAAAGTTATTTTTGTATCTTGAATTTTTGGGATATTATAAAGTTTAGTTATGTCTGCATTTAAAATTGTAGCAGCTATAATTGGAAGTGAAGCATTTTTTGAGCCTGAAATATTTACCTCTCCATGTAACCTTTTTCCGACCTTCTATTATGTATGATTTCATATTGTTCACCCTTTCTGTAATTTAGTATGTTATATATTATGTAGATTTTCAGAAATGGTGTTTTTCTGTAAAATTATTAATAATATTTTTAATAAATCACAAATTATTCACACAATGGACAAAATTCATTGGTATATTATATACAAGTTAGTAACAAAAATTACTCCAGTTACTAACAATAAATAAAACATCCCCTTTTATTTTCAGTAAAAGCAACCATAGAGGTTGCTTTTTATTAGTTTTAAATTTTAATATAATAAATATAAATTAAGGAATTCTATTTTTATAGAATTCCTTAATTTATATTCTTGCCTTATTTTATTATATTGAATATATACTTATTCTTTCATATATCATATTATCGTAATATTTAATTTCTCATTAATATTAATTATTTCTATATAGATATTTTTGTGGATTTACAGCTTTTTTATCTATTCTTATTTCAAAATGCAAATGGTTTCCTGTTGAATTACCTGTTGAACCAACTAATGCAATTGTATCTCCTGCTGAAACTGTTTGACCAACTTTTACTAAAATCTTACTACAATGTGCATAATAAGTATCTACCCCATTTCCATGTGATACAATAACTAAATTACCATATGTTCCCATTGGTGAAGCATGAGTTACTACACCATCTGCTGCAACATGTATTGGAGTACCATTTGGTGAAGCTATATCTAATCCTGTATGTGCACCACTACGAACATTTTCTATAGCTGCAAATCTTGATGTAATTCTACCAGATATTGGAGTTACTGCTAAATATATTCCATTTACAGTTTTTGTTTCTCTATCAATATAGTCATCAACCATTGTTTCAATTTCTTCTTTTGCTAAAATCATATCTGAATTTTGTTCTATATTTTTTGCATCATCTACATTTACTGTATAATATTCATTAATCCCTATATTTAAGTCTAAATTACTACTTGAGTATTCCCCTTTTATTTCTGCAACAAATTGTTCCGCTTCTTCTAATGTATTAACATATCCTTTTATTTCATTATTATAAGTAACTGCATAATATTTATATGTTATTTCTGCATTTTTCTTTAATGAATTTATAATTTCATCTTCATTTGTCTTAGTTGTTCTATTTACAAGTTGTAGTTCATATTCTGGAAATTGATTTACTGTTACAAATGCTACATTTCCAGTATGTGCTAAAATTTCATTTTTTATTCTTTCTTCTAATTCTACTTTATCACTTATATATCCTACAACTTCACCTGAAATTGTAACTGCATATACTGGTTTGTATTTAAAAACTATTACTGCAATTATACTTATTAATAATACAAAAAATAAGATTATACATTTAAAAGATTTTTTTGCATGATAAATTATTTTTTTTCTTAAAATATAAGTCACCTTCCTTTGTTTTAGCAAGCTTTTGTTATTATAACATATATTTTCTCCAAATGCAAATTTTAGATACCTGGAAGAATTTTCCTTTTTTAAAATAACTTAAAAATATTGCAAATTCAAGCTAATTTTAAAGATGTGTAAATTAATTAATTATCATTAAAATAATCCATAATTCCATTATAAATTCCCCAAGCAAGCCTATCTTGATATTCATCAGTAAGCAAAAGTTTTTCTTCTTCTGGATTTGATAAAAAGCCACATTCTACTATTGTTGTTGGAATTTCAACATGTTTCATTATATATATATTATCAATTTTCATGGCAACCCTTTTATTTTCTTTTTGAATAGAATCATTTAAATTTGTTTGAATATTTTTAGCTAAATTTATACTATTTTCATTCCCCTCTTGATAAAAAGTTTGCCATCCATAATATTGTTGTTGAGGAATCTTATTTAAATGAATTGAAACAAAAATATCTGCAGAACTTTCATTTCCTAATTTTACTCGATTATGTATATCAGAGATTTTCTTTTCTTTTAATGTTTTACTATCTATATCATAAATAGCATTTTCATCAGACCTTGTTAATATTACTGTTGCACCACTTTGTTCTAATAAATTTTGAACTTTTAAAGCAATTTTCAGATTTGTTTCTGCTTCTGTTGTTCCATTACTACTTTCTGCACCTTCATCTGGAACACCGGTGCCCTGCATCTAAAACTATTACTTTATTTGAAACTGGTAAATTAACTGTATCTACTACATCTGGATTAGTAACTGAATTTTTTATCATAAATGTTGTTAGTGAAATACATACTAAACTTGTAATTAAAACTAATCTTTTTTTACGTAATACTATCATAAAAAACACCCCATAATAAAATATATGTGGTGTTTTTATTTATTATTACTATATTAAATTATTATTCAACTTCTCTACATTTTACAATTAATCTAGTCTTTCCTCCCTCACTACATGTAATTAATGTCATCTCCGTTTTACCATTTGTTAACTGACTTGTACATGCTACATCAGTTGGTTGTACTATGAACTTGTTATATACTTGATATTGAAGCTTTCTTCCTTGTTTATCCTCAAGTTCTACTATATCACCATTTTGTATTCTATTTAACTTTCCAAAAAATATATCTTTTCCATCATAATTATGACCTACTATACAATAATTTCCTACTTCATTTGGTTCTCCTCCCCAAAATTTATTAAGTGAAATTTTTAATAATTCTGTTGTACAATCTGATATAACTGGATAATTAATTCCTAATGATGGGATATTTAAAATAGAATCAACTTTATATTGTGTACCACTTGAAGTTTTATATACAGTATTAAATTTATCCAAAACTTGTGTTTGATTTTGCTTTGGACTTTGTTCTTGTTCTTGTTCTACTTGTTCAACTTCATCATTAATTGCAACAACTAAAGTATCATCTGGTAGTTCTTCATTTTCTACTATATTTCTTTCTTCATCTGAACTATTGATATTGTTTAATATTTCTTGTGATATTGATTCATCTTTTTTCTTATCATAACTTGAATAAACATAATATGAGGTTAATATAAGAACTACAAATATAGAAAGTAAAAATTGAACTTTATAAATTTTTTTCTTTTTCATCAATTTTTTTGTTACATATACTTTTTCTTTCACTAATATTTGATTCATAATAAAACCTTTCTTTTTATAATATATATATATTATAACATTTTTTTCTAATAAAAGACAATATATTTTAAAAATTTTATACAACCCTATTGTAATATTTTATTTTACATACTCACATAATCTAGCAAAATCCTGCATACTAAGTTTTTCTCCTCTTATATTAATATCAAATCCTAATTTTTCAAATATTTCTTTTGCCACTATTTTATCTTTTATAATTCCTCCATTAACTAATGCATTAATTAAAGTTTTTCTTCTTTGCATAAAACTAATCTTAATAATTTTAAAAAATAAATCTTTATTTTTTAATTCAACAACTGGAGATTTTCTTATTTTAAGCTTTATTACTTCAGATTGTACTTCTGGTTCAGGAATAAAAGAATTATTTTCAACTATCATAATACTTTCAGATTCAGCATAATAATAAACACTATATGTAATAGCACCACTATACTCCTCTCCAGGAATCGCAATAATTCTATCTGCTACTTCTTTTTGAATCATTACAGTAATACTTTCTATATCTAATTCTTCTTCCAATAATTTCATGATTATTGGGGTTGTAATATAATATGGGAGATTGGCTACAATTTTAGCGTTTTTCAGATTATTAATTTCTTTTTCTTTTTTTATCAATTGAGCCAAATCTACCTTTAAAACATCATCATTTATTAATTCGAAATTTTCATACATAAAAAATCTGTCTTTTAAAATCTTAATCATTCTTTCATCTAATTCTATTGCAATAACCTTTCCCGCATTTTGAAGCAAACTTTCTGTTAAAGTACCAAGTCCAGGTCCAATTTCAATAACTAGGTCTTCTTTACTAATTTCAGATGCTGTAATAATATTAGATACTACTTCATCATTTATCAAAAAATTTTGCCCCAAACTTTTATTAGCACTAATTCCATATTTCTTCATTATAAATCTTGTTTTTTCCTCTAAACTCTCCATATATTATTCCCCTTTTCTTCTATATTTAGGCTAACATGAATACATCTTAACACTTATCTAATTATTACTCCCTCTTTTTTAGAAGATAAATCTTCCAAAATATCTACAACATTAATTGGTGAAACCTTATTAACTTTTAATAACTCTAAAACTCTATCTGCAACTTCTTCTTTTTCAATACAATTAAAAATTCCTTTTTTCTCTTCACTAACAATATTATTATTAACATATTTTTTTACAACTTCAATACCATATTTCTTATGTTTATTTTTCTTTCCTACAATATTACTAATAATTTTATAATACTTAAGTTCAATTTTTCCTTTTTTCATAATATACTCAGTATCATTACAATCAATTGATGTTCCACCATAAAATTCTTTAATTATTTCCATACATAAAATCCTCCTAAGCTCAATATAATCTATAACCAGCTATATTTCAAGTATTTTCGTATGTCAAATTATTGCTAAATTTTACTTAAAATTACTACATTTTACTCAATATTATAAAATTCGACAGCATCTATCTTTTTACAACACTACAAATTTCTTTATAAATTTTATCTTCAACATTTTTTATTTCAAGAGTATTAATATTTTGTCCCATTTTCTTTAATAAATCCATATCAGATGTCAATTTTTCTAACATCTCAGATAAATTTTCACTATTTAAATCAGAATTTAAAATAACTTCAGCTCCACCTATTTTTTCAGCAACTCTTGCATTATCTTCTTGTCTATTTGCACCAACACTTGGCAATGGTATAAATATAGCAGGTTTACATGTAATTGCTAATTCTGTTATAGTCATAGCTCCACTTCTTGCAATTACTAAATTTGAAAGTTCATACATTTCTTCCATATTATATATATATGGTAAAACCTTGCAATTTTTTAAGTTATTTATATCCATATTATTTTCATTTAATTCTTTAGCTATTATATCAAATTGTTTTTGTCCAGTTGCCCAAATTAATTGATAATTTTTAATTTTATTTTCCTTTAACATTCCTATTATAGCATCATTTATAGCTTTTGCCCCTTGACTTCCACCAAATACTAAGACAATTGGTAATTCTATAGTTAATCCTAATTCATTAATTAATTCCTGTTTTCTTTTATCTGTTAATTGAATTTTATTTACTTTAGTTGGAGTCCCAGTTACTACAACTTCTTTAGCCATTGGTAACTTTTCTTTAGCAGCTTCAAACCCTACTAAAACTTTAGTTACTTTTTTTGCAAACATTTTAACAGCTTTACCTGGATATGCATTACTTTCATGCAAAATTGAAGGAATTTTATTTGAAGTTGCTGCTGCAAAAACAGGTCCACAAATATACCCTCCTGTTCCTATAACAATATCAGGTTTAAATTCTTTAATATATTTTTTTGCCAATCTAGTACTAGCCATTGTTTTTATCATATTCTTAATATTTGTAAAAGATATTTTCTTTTTTAGACCATATGCCTCTAATGTTTTTAGTTCATAACCAGCTCTTGGTACTAAATCTGTTTCCAATCCTCTAGAAGTACCTATAAAAATAATTTCTGAATCAGGTTCTTCTTTCTTTATTTTATTAGCAATTGCTATTCCTGGATTAATATGACCTCCAGTTCCAGCAGCAGATATTATAACTCTCATAATATTTCCTCCCTATTTAAAATACTTAATATATAATTACTATATTTAAAAAAAAATTTATTATTAATAAACTCAAATGGCACATTAGTTATAAACAAAATGTGCCATTTTTTCTCTCATATGTATTTAAACCTTAGATGATGCTCTAGAAATATTAAGCAATATTCCTACAGTACAAAGTAAAATAAGTAATGCTGTTCCACCATAGCTAAAAAATGGTAATGCCATTCCTGTTGTAGGAATAGAAGCAGTAACAACTGCAATATTAATTATGGCTTGTGCACCTACTAAAGTAGTAATTCCTACAGCCATCAAACTTCCAAACATATCAGGAGCTCTCATTGCAATCAAAATACCTCTCCACACAAATATTGCAAATAAAGCTATTACAAAACAACATCCTATAAATCCTAATTCTTCTGCTAATATAGCAAAAATAAAATCATTATGTGGTTCTGGAATATATAAATATTTTTGTTTACTTTCTCCAAGACCTACTCCGAAAAATCCACCAGACCCTATTGCATATAAACTTTGTACCATTTGGTATCCTTTACCTTGTGCATCAGACCATGGATCAAAATATGTTGCAATTCTGGCTAATCTAAATCCACCTTTTCCTGTCATTTGTAATATACCTACTAAACCAGCAAGCCCTGATACTGCAATAATTCCAGTATTTGCAAAATGTGATAATCTACAACCTGCCATAACCATCATTGTAACAGTTATTATTCCTATTATTAATGAAACACTAAGGTGATTTTGTACACCAAATAAAATTGCTATTGGTGGTATAATAAAACATAATGGTTTTATATATCCTTTTTTAAAATCAGATAATTCAGCCTTATGATCTGATAAATACCCAGCATAAAATATTATTAATCCAATTTTAGTTAATTCTGATGGCTGAAATTGTGTAAAACCTAAATTTACCCATCTAGTTGCACCTTTTACAGAAACACCTAATCCAGGTATAAGTACTAATAATAAAATTAACCAAGAAGCAAAATAAATAGGCCAATAATATTTTTTGTAATATCTATAATCAATTCTTGAAATTGCAAACATAAAAATTATACCAACTATTGCAAATGCAAACTGTTTTTTTACATATGTGTAACTATTTCCAGTTGTTGATAATGCAGATGGTGCACTTGCTGAAAGTATCATAATTATGCCCATAGCCAATAACACCAATACTGTAATACATAAACCAAAATCAAACTGATTATTAACAAAGCTTGACACTTTTTTTATCCTTTTTCGCATTTGTGTTCTCCTTTTCAAATCCTATCTAAATTATATTTATAGCAATAATAGAAAGAATCAAAGTAATTACACTAAAAATAGATACAATCTTATTTTCTCTCCATCCACATAATTCAAAATGGTGGTGAATTGGTGCCATTTTAAAAATTCTATTACCAGTTTTCTTAAAATATGCAACTTGCATCATTACAGAAATAGTTTCTATTATTGGAATTAAAGCTAATACAATTAAAATAAGTGGCATTTTCATATATAATGCCATTCCAGCAATTGCTCCTCCTAATAGTAATGAACCTGTATCTCCCATAAAAATTTTTGCTGGATGTAAATTAAATAATAAAAATCCTAAACATGCTCCAATTATAGTACATCCTATTAATGTTACTTCTTTTATTCCTAATATAATACTAATTACTGTTAATGCTGTTACTATTATTGTTGTTACACTTGTTGATAAACCATCAATTCCATCTGTTAAATTTACTGCATTTGTTGTTGCTAATAATACAAATATCGCAAATGGTATATATACCCAAATAGGTAAATCTATATACTGTTTTAAAATTGGGATATATGTTTGTGTTCCAATATTTAATATTTTAACCAAATATAGGGTAAAAGCAACCGCTACTATCAATAAACCAATCATTTTATATGCTGGTTTTAATCCTTTTGTGTTTTTCAAAATTAATTTCTTGAAATCATCTATAAAACCAACTAATCCAAATCCTATTGTAACAAATGCCAATGGAATTAAATTCATTGCCATTTCTTTTTCTGTACCACTATACTTTAAATATAACAAAGCTGTAACAGCTATAATAGTTATAGCTATTATAATTCCCCCCATTGTTGGAGTTCCTTGTTTTTTCAAATGTGATTGTGGTCCATCAGTTCTCTCAATTTGACCAACTTTTAATCTTCTTAATATAGGTATTATTATTATTGATGCTACCAAACTTACTATAAATGCTATTAAAACTATTATTATTTGAAATTCCAAACTGGATACAAATGATAATAAATTAATCTTACTTAGAAAATCCATTTTCTAATATTTCCTCCTTCTACTTTTATTACTGCTTTTATTTTTTATTGAAAATAACATTATTTTGCTTTTATTATATCATTAACAATAATTCTTTCATCAAAAGGATGTTTTTTTCCATTTATTTCTTGATAAGGTTCATGACCTTTTCCAGCAAGAATAATTATATCATTTTTATTAGCCATTTTTATTGCATATTTTATAGCTTCAATTCTATCTACTATACATATATATTTTCCTTTAGTTTTTTTCATTCCAACTTCTATTTGTTTTACAATTTTTTCTGGATCCTCTGTTCGTGGATTATCTGAAGTAATTATTGTAAAATCAGCAATTTTTCCAGATATTTCTCCCATTGCAGGTCTTTTACCTGGATCTCTATCACCACCACACCCAAATAAACTAATCAATCTACCTTTAGTATAAGATTTTGTTGCAGATAATATATTGGCTAAACTTTCTGGTGAATGAGCATAATCAATCATAATTGTTAAACCTTTTTCATTTTCTATTAATTCACTTCTACCAGGAACTTTTAAATCTATTAATGCTTCTTTTATTGGTTCAGCCCCACATCCTAATTTTGTTGTTACTGCTATTGCTGCTAATGAATTATATACACTAAATCTTCCTGGAATATCTATTTTTATTCTTTCATTTCTTGTTCCAATTTTTACTTTGTAATCAACAGCTGAATTAGTAACAGTAATATCTTTTGCTAATAAATTACAGTAATTATCAATTCCATATGTTGATATATTTTTGTCTGGTAGTAATTTTGGAATTTTAGATGTTTGTAAATCATCTGCATTTACAAAACATGTTTTACACATATCAAATAATTTTAATTTAGATTCAAAATAATCCTTCATATCTAGGTGTTCTTTTGGGCTAATATGGTCTTCTGAAAAATTAGTAAATACACCAATATCAAAATCACATCCAGCAACCCTATTTAATTTTAAGCTTTGTGAAGATACTTCCATAATTACAATTTCACAATTTGCTTTTACCATTTTTCTAAATATTTGTTGTAATTTTGTGCTTTCTGGTGTTGTTCTATCACTATCTTCTAATTTTTCATCACCTATATAAGTAGCAATAGTACCAATTAATCCAACTTTTTTACCAGATTTTTCTAATATTCTTTTTATCATAAAACTTGTTGTTGTTTTACCTTTTGTTCCTGTAATACCTACTAACTTAAATTTCCTTGATGGATTATCATTAGCATTACAAGCACAAATTGCAAGAGCATATCTTGTATCTTGAGCTAAAATTATTGTTACATCATTCATTATTTCTTTTAATAATTTTCTATCTATATCTATACTTGCAATTACTGCAACTGCGCCTTTTTTTATAGCTTCTTTTATATAATCATGACCATCAACATCAAACCCTTTTATAGCAACAAATAAACCATTTTCTTTAATTTTTCTTGAATCACTATTTAGGTTTGTAATATTTATGTCTAAATCTCCTTTAACTTTTAGACCCTCTAAGCCTAGCAAAATGTTTTTTAATTTCATAAAAAACCTCCAATTTGTAATTTTTTTCTATTATATATCTATTTTTTTAATTTAGCAACCCCTAATTATTTTAGAAATTACTCTACAATAACACTTCCACCTTCTAAAATTTGAACACCACTATTAGGAACTTGATTAGAAACAGTAAAATCATCTAAATCTTCACTATTTTCCATATCTTCTCTGAAAGTAATTTGTAATCCAACTTCTTCTAAAGCCTTTTTAGCCTCTTTATATGTAAGCCCAATAATATTTGGAACTTCTACATTTACTTTTATATCTTCACTTGTTAAATTATCTTGTGAAACCTCTAGATATGGTAATACTTCTGATAAAATTTTTGAAGCCACTGGTGCTGCAACACCACCTCCTCCATGACCACCTTCACCTGTTGGATTATTTAAAACTACTAAAATTACTAATTGTGGATTTGAAATTGGTGTAACACCCACAAAAGAAGCAACATATTTATTTGTATTAACCCCATCTTCTGATGTTCCAGTTTTTCCACCAATTGAATACCCCTTAACTTGTGCATTTTTTCCTGTACCTTCACTAACAACACTTTCCATCATACTTAATACTTTTTGGGAATTTTCTTTTGATATAACCTGCTCCTTTTTCTCAGGTTCAATATCAGTAATTTCTCCTGTTTGACTATTTATAGTTTGTTTTACCAATCTTGGTTTTATATATGTACCCCCATTTGCTATAGTTGAAACAGCTGTACACATTTGTATTGGAGTTACTTCAAACCTTTGCCCAAATGAAATAGTTCCGTAATTCTACAGGTCCAACTTTTTCCTCTGGTAAAAAAATACTTCCAGCCTCTCCTGGTAAATCAACCCCTGTTTTAGCTAAAAAACCAAATTTTTTCAAATAAGAATAATATGTATGAACACCCAACTTTTGCCCTATTCCTATAAAAACAGGATTACACGAATTCATCAAAGCCTCTCTTAAACTCTGACTACCATGAGGTCTATAATATCTCCAACATTTTATTCGCACACCAGCAACTTCTATTGAACCACTACAATTAAATTCTCCTTTATTATCAGTATCTGTTAATCCCTCTTCCAAAGCAGCTGAAGCAGTTATTAACTTAAATGTTGAACCAGGTTCATACCCATCTGAAATTGCCCTATTTCTCCACATTTGTTGTAAAGCATTTGATTTTTCCTCTTGAGAAATACTATCCCAATTACTTTTTAATTCTTCATCATTAATAGTATATGGTTCATTTAAATTATAATTTGGATATCCAGCCATAGCTAAAATATCCCCATTATTTGGATTCATAATAACAATACTTCCACCTTCAGAACAATTATTATCTATACATGCTTCTTCTAAATATTTCTCTGCAATCCCCTGAATTGTAGCATCAATTGTAAGAACCAAACTATCTCCATCAATTGCAGACTCATAATCCTCCCCCTCTTTCAAAATAGTATTCCCCTTTGCATCTGTTATTTTAATTATTTTTCCTGTATCACCTTTTAATTTTGAATCATATAAAGCCTCAATTCCATTTAATCCCTGATTATCACTTCCACAAAACCCAATAATTTGAGAAGCCAAACTATTATATGGATAATATCTTTTTGTATCTTCATCAACATTAATTCCAGTTAAAATATTATTTTCCTCCATCCATTTCATCAACTCATCTGCCTGTTCTTTTTCAACCTTTTTAGCTATTGTCTCAATAGAACTCCTTTTTGAAACCTTTTTTAAAGTACTCTCATAATCAACACCAAAAATATCTGATAAAGCCCTTGCAACCTTTTCCTTATCATCTTTACTAATATTTACAGGATTAACAGTTATAGTCCTAACAGTAGCACTTACTGCCAAAACTTTTTCTCCAGTAGCATCATAAATTGTTCCTCTTTTAGGATTAATCTTCCTATCCAAAGTATGTTGTACATAAGCCATATATTTTAATCTATCACCATCAATAAACTGAATCCAACTAATTCTTCCAACTATTAAAAACATAATAAGAAACACTACTATTATTTCATTTCTCATTCTTTTTTTTCTAGTTAAACTCCCTTTTTTCTCTAACTTACTAATATTTATTTTTTCTTTTCTTCTTTTTGCCTTTTTCTTCATTTTTTGAATTTCACTCATAACAAACACCATCTCCGTACTTTTTATGAAATTTAAGATTTCCTGACATTAGTATTAGTAAAAAAATTACTTTTAAAATAAATTTTATTTAATTATATGTTTTTTTATGATTTTCTATGACGTAACTTATATCAAAACTATCTTCCATATCTTATACAGAAAATTTTTTTCCATCCATGTTGTGAACAACCCCCCCATATGATATAATACAACTATAAAATTTATCGAAAGGAGATTATGATATAACCAAATATCATAAAAATTAGAATGTATAGAAAAACCTATCTTGAAATTGATTGTGAAAAACTAAAAAACAACATTATAAACATCAAACAAAACTACCCAAACTATGAATACTACTTCGGAGTAGTAAAAGCAAATGCCTATGGCCACGGAAGTTTTATAATAAACAGTTTAATTGAAGGAGGCATAAACTATTTAGCTGTATCTTCATTAGAAGAAGCTATAAAACTACGCGAATACAATAAAGAAATTCCAATTTTAATACTAGAACCAATCCATTTACAATACCTAGACAAATGTATTCAACACAATATTACTATTACTGTCTCAAATATAGAATATTTTAATGAATTATTAACAATTAATCTACCAAAAAAATTAAAAATGCACATAAAATTAGATACTGGAATGAGTAGACTTGGTCTTCAATCTTCTGATGAATTAGACAAACTAATTAACAGATTACCTGATAACCCTAATTTATTTTTAGAAGGAATTTACACACATTTTGCTACAAGTGGAATTAATGACAAACATTGGGATAATCAATTAGAAAAATTTAAACAAATAACTAAAAATGTAGATTTATCCACTATTCCAATCATACATATGGGAAGATCTCTAACTTTAGTAAACCATGAAAAAATACCATTTTGCAATGGTATAAGATTAGGAATCGCAATGTATGGAATGTCTCAGAGTATGCCTATACCAACTGGTTTTAGAGCTTTTTTACGCAATATCAGAAATAACCATAATAAGAAAAAATTAAATATAAGCCCAACAACTACTACAAATAATTTAAAATTAGAAACTGCAATAACACTATACAGTGAAGTAATTGAACTTCGTACAATTCATGCAAATGATTTTGTTGGATATGGTGCTTTATTTACAGCACAAAAAGATACAATAATAGCAACAATTTCCATCGGATATGCAGATGGAATACCTTCAAACATTAAACATGTTGTTATTAATAATAAAAAATATGATGTAGTAGGAAGTACTTGTATGGATATGATTTGTGTTAGTGTTGATGATAGTGTAAAACTTTATGATAAAGTAACAATTTTAGGTGGAGATAAACTACCTATAAAAGAAGTTAGTAATGAATGTGGAATTAGAACATATAGTTTATTTACAGGAATAAGAAATCGTGTCCCTAGAGTTTACAAAAATGGTGATGATTACACAGAAATTAACTATTAACATTATATACAGTAGAAATTTCTACATATCAAAATTATCTCAGAAAGGAAATATACTATGGATTTTGAAATTTTAATTGCAGGCACAGATGCTAATGCCTATTATATGGCAAGATGTTACCACGAGGCTTTTGGTAGAAAAGCAAATTTACTTGGAAAAAAACCTATGATTTATACAAAATACACAAATATTTTAAATGTTATTTATAATGATAAAATATGGACAGAACAAGGATTTTTAGATGCTATTGAAGATTTTAGAAAAAATCACCCAGATAAAAAAATTCTTTTAATTAGTTCTAATGAAACATATGCTGCTTTTATAAGTAAAAATAAGGACAAAATTAATGAACAATTTGTTCACAATTATCCAAATATTGACATAATAAATAGTTTGATTATGAAAGAAACTTTTTACAAAACATATGAAAACTCTGTATTAGATTTTCCAAAAACCGTTTATTATGATTGTAGCAATCCTTCAGAAATAGTAAATGAATTTACTTATCCTGTTATTATAAAACCAAGTAATGTTATTGAATATAATCATATAAGTTTTGAAGGGAAAAATAAAATTTATAAAGTTAATTCTCAAAATGAATTAATTGAAACTGTTAATAAAATTGTACAAAATGGTTATAAAGATACTTTAATTTTACAGGAATTTATTCCAGGAGATGATAGTTATTTATTTGATAGTGTAGTCTACTGTGGAAAAGATAAAAAAGTTAAACTAATTTCTTTTGCACAAATTGGTCTTCAAGAACATTCAAAAAGTATGGTTGGAAATGCTGCAGTTCTAATTAATGGTTTTAATCAATATGGTGATAATTCAGAAATGATTCAGAATATAAAGAAATTTATGGAAGATATTGGATACCAAGGATTTGCTGAATTTGACATGAAATATGATTATAGAGATAAAAAATTTAAAGTATTAGAAATTAATGCAAGACAAGGAAGATGTAGTTATTACATTTCCCCACTTGGATATAATTTAGTAAAAGTATTAGCAGATGATTTAATATATAATAAAGAAATGGACTTCAAGGTTATTGATGAAGAAGTTGTATTATCATTTGTTCCAAAAGGTGTTATGAAAAAATATATTGTAAATGATGTATTTAAGAAAAAAGCATTATCTTTATGGAAAAAAGGTGTTGTAAATCCTTTGAAATATAAAAAAGATACTGATTTTAAGAGAAAATTGCTTTTACTTAGAAGACATATAGATTATTACAAAGAATATAAAAATGGTGTATGGGAAAATAACTAATAAAAAAGTATTAATTTATTTATTTTTCATATAACTTATACCTAAAAATAAAAAATTGAAAAATATAATTCTACTAATATTTTTCAATTTTTATTTTTTTTAATTTTATTTACTAAACCATCTAAAAATTTTTTCAAAAAAGCCTACATCTTCTTCCATTACAATTTGTTCTGTAGCTGGTGCAACATAGTCTTCTTTAGGTAAACTAACATATATTTTTTGTTCATTGCTTAATTTTTGCATTCCTAATTTTTCTCTTGCAACTTGTTCTATATAATTTAAATTTAAATTATTTTCAATATTAACTTCAATTTGTTGATTTGTTTTACTTAAACTCTCTAATTCTTTTTTATATTGTTCTTTTCTATTAAAACTTTCATTGATTAATGAATTTTGATAACTAATGGCAAACAAAACTGAAAATCCTGTAATTAATAACATTACCATTTTCAATTTTGCTTTAACTATTGCTTTTGTAACCTTAATATTATGTACACTTATAGTAGTTTCAACTTCAGCTTTTTTTGGTTTGTTAATATCTATTTTATTATTTACTTTACTACTTTTAACCTGTTTTCTTTCGTATTCTTTAACACTTTTCTTTCGTTTTTCAATTTCTATTTTATTAATTGTTTTTGCTTTGCTATTTGATTTTACCGTATTTTTAGTACGATTTTTAGTTGATGTGGTTGTTACAGGTTCTTCTTTTTTTGGATATCTATTTCTGTATGGTGGATATTCTGAATTAAGTTTTCTTGGATTAGTTCCATACTGATATCCATAAAACCTATGTGCCATTAATTAATTCACCTCACTCTTTTCAAAAATTCTAAGCTTAGCACTTTGAGCTCTGGAATTCATGTTCAACTCTTCATCTTTTGCCACAATTGGTTTTTTATTAATAATTTTTCCTAATGATTTATAATTACATATACAATATGGTAAATCTGGTGGGCAAGTACATTTACCGAGCTGCATCTATATATGCTTGTTTTACAGCCCTATCTTCTAAAGAATGAAAAGTTATTATACACAATCTTCCACCACTTTTTAAACAATCTATTGAATCTCTTACAGTATTATATAGAGGTCTAAGTTCATCATTAACTTCTATTCTAATAGCCTGAAAAGTACGTTTTGCTGGATGTCTATCTTTTTGCTTAGCTTTAGGAATTGAATTTTCTATAATTTTAACTAGCTCTGCAGTTGTTTCTATCTGTTTTTCTTCCCTAAATTTACAAATGTTTTTAGCAATATTTTTTGAAAAACGTTCTTCTCCATATTCATAAATAATATTAGATAATCTTTCTTCTGAATATGAATTTACCACAATTTTTGCAGTTAATTCCTGAGTTTTATCCATTCTCATATCAAGCTCATTTTCACCTATATAGCTAAATCCCCTTGATTTCTCATCTAATTGAAATGAAGAAACTCCTAAGTCTAGTAAAATCCCATTAACATGTCCTATTCCTAAATTATTCAATATTTTTTTTATATCATCATGATTTCCATGTATATATTTAACATTTTGATATTGTTTTAAATTATTTTTTGCAGCTTCAAGAGCATCTAAGTCTCTATCTATGCCTATTAATAAACCTTTATTAGATAATAAACTTGCTATTACTTTACTATGACCAGCACCACCTAAAGTACCATCAACATAAATTCCATCTGGGTTAATATTAAGTCCATTAATACTTTCATCTAATAATACTGGTTTATGATTAAATTCTAACACAAACATCTTCTCCAATTCTAAAACCCAAATTAAATAGCACAATTAGTTGGTATTATTAGAAATACCAACTAAAATGCTATTTTTAATTCCTCATCTTTGGTTTATTAGTGATATTTTGCATATATAACTTTTTAAAAGCTATTATACATATATCATATCATCTTTTGTTTTTAATGCCTCTCTAGTAAATTAAAAACTTTTCTTTGGAAATTTTTTATTTCTTTAGTCATTTTTAATATTTTCTTTAGTTAAACTTTCTATTTTATCTTTAGAATATACGCTTAACTTAAAGCTTTATCTTTTGTATTCCTTTTATTTTTTTCTTTTGTACCTTAAAATTCTTTAGTTTATTAATTTTATCTTTAGTGATTTTATATAAACTTTTGCAAGTTATATACCAAGTATAGTCATATTTTCTGCCAATTCATCTGCAGAAATATATTCACTATTATTGTATTTTATCCACTTATCTTTGCTCCAGAATTCGATACGTGTTCCTACACCAATTATTACGACCTCTTTTTCCATTGATGCATACATTCTTAGATTACTTGCAATTAAAAATCTACCTTGTTTATCTATCTCACATTCTACTGCTCCTGATAGGAAAAATCTTACGAAATCTCTAGCATTTTTGTTAGTTAGTGGAAGTGATTTTAATTTTTCTTCAAAGTGTGTCCATTCTTCCATAGAAAAGCCAAATAAACAGCCATCTAATCCTTTAGTTATAATAAATTTTTCACCAACATTTTCTCTTAATTTTGCTGGCATTATTAATCTACCTTTAACATCCAGAGAATGTTCATATTCACCAATTAGCATTATGACACCTCACACTTACTTTTTATTACCACTTTGTACCACTTTACTCCACCTGCAATTAAATTGTAATATAACATTTTTTAAAAAGCAATAGTTTTTTTGAAATTTTTTGAAAAATTTTTTATAAAAGAAAGGGATGTTAAAAAACACCCCTATGTAAAACATATTTAGAATTATAGAATTTATTATTATTACCAACCATATCGTCAAAACTTTGTATTCCTGTATTAACAAACACATTTTCACAATTAACCCAATTTATAAATTTATATGCCTTTTGTGCATTTTGTGTATACATACAAACAGCAGGAGATGTATTTGTATTTAAATAATTAATTATATTACCAAACTCCCCTTTTATTAATTGAATATTATAAGACTTATATTCATCTGATTTTTGTAATGTTTCTACTTCACTTATGGCTTGGTCTCTAAATTTATCATTTTCTTGATATACATAAATTGTATTTGAAACATTTTTATCAGTAATATCTTTATCTTTTTCTATTACCTTGTCCAATTTATTTATTTCAATACTAATTTTTTCATCCATTTGAATTATATTATCATCAATGTAAAACATTTTTAAACATTCCTTTACTATTAATAAAATCAAGGATTCTATACTATATTCATTGTAATTATTATGTAAAATAATAATAGCATTTCTTGTTGATATTGCCCTGAAAATATTTTCTATTGCTTCTTTAGAATTATCACATTCAACTCCAATAACTCCAATAGGAACATTATATCTATTTGTTTCATCATTTTTTAATTTAAACTCACTAGTAGCCTTTTCTTCATTTTCCCAAATTTCTAATATTTCCTCATATGAAATATCATCTTCATTCATTTCTATAAGTTCTCTAATTTTAGATTCATTATCTTTAATTTTTTCTTTGATAAAAGATAAAATTTCTGTAGAAATATTTTTACTATTATTAATAACATATTTTCTATATGCTTTTCTTGCATTTAAAATTTCTTCTTGAACAAACCCTGTATCATTTTGTATTAATGTAAATTTTGATTCATCTAAATTAGTATTTTTTCCATCTTCAAGAAGAAGATTTTTCATTTTACCTTTAAAGAAAAATTTTCTTATAGAATTTTTAACTCTAATCAAAATATTAGCATTATCAGCTAAAACTAAGCTGTGTTCATTTGATTTTCCATGCAATTGTAAATTTATTTTATCATCTACTGATTCTTCCATTTTCTCCTCCTTTGTTTGTACATATAAAAATCATATTAAAAATATGAACTTATTTCTTCTAGATTTTCAAATCCATTTTGTCTTAAAACTTCATATACAACTATTGCTACTGAATTTGATAGATTTAATGAACGTAATGTATGTCTCATTGGAATTCTAATTGTATTATCTATATTCTCTAGTAAAAATTTTTCTGGTAACCCCTTAGTTTCTTTTCCAAATAAAATAAAAACTTCATCAAAATTACTATAATTCACATCTGAATAACAATGTTTAGCTTTAGTGGTTGCTAAAAACATGTTATTCTTTAATGGATATTTTTTTAAAAATTCTTCTAATGAATCATGTTCTTCAATTTCTAACTTATCCCAATAATCTAACCCTGCTCTTTTTAAATATTTATCACTAATTTCAAATCCTAATGGTTTGACTAAATGTAATTTAGCTCCGAATTGCTGCACATGTTCTTGCTATATTTCCTGTATTTTGTGGAATTTCTGGTTCTACCATAACTACATTTATTTTCATTTTTCTTCAACTTCCTTTTCATATTTTCTTTAAATATAAACTAACTTTTTAAATTAGTCAAGAGCTTTTTATATAGTAATAAAACATAAAAAAAGAGAAACGTCTTTTTAAGACATTTTTCTTTTATTAATAAAATATGCACTCCCATGAATAGTTTTAGAAATATGTTTAACCTGTGCACCAACTTCTCCAATCTCAAGAATATTATGAAAACTATTATCCACCTCTACTACTCCAATTGAAATAGAGGTTAATGGGAACTGTTCTATTACACCCTTTCTATTCTCAATCTCTATATAGCCACTTTCTATATGTTCTTGTGAAAAATAATCTAAAACATTATAATCAAAATCTAGAATAATATTTTGACACAATTCTTCAAACCTATCATTTGATATTATTGCAATAAAATCATCTCCTCCAATATGTCCAACAAATCCGTTTTCAGAATCAATCTCATGTACATTTTTTACAATTGTTCTAGCTGTAAATTTAATAACTTCATCACCTTGTATAAATCCATACAAATCATTATATTCTTTAAAATTATCTAAATCCAGATATAACATTACAAATTTTTCTCTACTCATTAATCTTTTTTTCATTTCTGCTTGAATTTGAACATTACCAGGAAGCCCTGTTAAAGGGCTAACTGTTCTATTAATATCCAATAATCTAATTATATTAATTATAGTATAATATAAATACTCTATATCTATTGGTTTTTCTATAAAGTGTTCAACTGATGTTTTTAAAATTTCAATTTGATGTGTATGTTCTGTGTTTGATGAAATAACTATTATTGGTGTAATAAGATTATCATCATTTTCACGTATTTTATTACATACACTTATAACACTTTCCTGTAAGCTATCTTCATTAATCATTATTAATGCAGGAATATTTTTTAGTGCAACACCTATATTATTAGGTTTAACATTTCTAAAGCGGAATTTTTCATCATTTTTAAATAATTCATTTAATTGGTTATATAAATTTGTTTCCTCATCAATTATATATATATATTGAATCATTTGTATCACCTAACTTTTAGTATGTTTTCTTTCCTTTATATTCTGTCATTAAATCATTTTCATAAGCATTAACTTTTAGATAATTTGTTACTCCTTCTTCTAATGGAATAGTAAACTCATATTCTTTAGCATCTTGTGGAAGATCATTTATAGTAAATTCTTCATCATTTAAAGTATATTGAATTTTTGTAATTTTATATTCATCAGTTACTTTTACTATAAATTTTCCATCAGAATAAGTAACATTTATTTGTGCACCATTTGAACCTACAATCTTTTTATTTACTACTTCTTGATTTCCTGATTTATCAAATGCAGTAATTGTTAATGTTTTAGTACCTTTTTCAACACTTACTTCTTGTGTAATTGATTTTTTATCTTCTGCTTTTGGTTGAATTTTTACTTCTTCTCCATCTTCCCATTTATAAGTCATATAATCTAATTCAGTTTCATCAGTAGCTTTTATTATTAATTTACCAGAAGCATTTTCTATAGAAATTTTAGGTTTTGTTGTATCCTCTGCATCTGCAGATTTAATAGAAACTTCATCCATATTTGTGCTTATACCTTCAACATCAACAACAGATACATTTAATGTATTATTTCCTTCAGGAATATCTAATTCAAAACTTACGTCCATCTTATTATCTGCCTTATATTCCTTAGTTTCCTCATCATTCCATGAATATAATACTTTATCAATCTCAACTCCACTTGAAATTTTTAATTTTACTTTATTACCATTTACCTCAGTTGTTAATGTAGGAACTGGATATGAATTATTTTTATTTGAAATAGTTTTTGTTTGAGTATTTTCATTACCAGCTTTATCAACAGCAACCATGGTTAATTTTTTATTACCTTTTTGAGTATTTATTTCTTGCTTTATTGTTTTTTTATCTTCCTCTGATGCATTAATTTTAATCACTTCACCATCTTCCCATTGATATGTTAAATACTCTAATTCTGTCTCATCAGTAGCTGTTATTAATAATTTTCCATTATTATTTTCTATAGATATTCTTGGTTTTATTGTATCTTCATTAGAAAATTCAACAGGAATTCCTTTAAATTTTGTTTTATTTCCTTCAACATCAAGAACAGATATATTTAATACATTATTTCCTTGTGGAATTGCAAGCTCAAAGCTTATAATATTTCTACCTCCACCTTTGTATTCCATTTGCTCTCCATTATCATTCCATTTATACACTACTTTACTTATTCCAATTTCATTTGAGATTCTTATTTCTATATCACTACCACTTTTCTCATGAACTAATGATGGAATTGGATATGAATTATCCTTACTTAAACTTGTATATAAATTATAAGAACCTTCTCCAAGTAAAATAAATGCAAAAATTAAAGACACTACACAAAAAAATTTAACAACTGGTTTCATTATTATTTTATTAATGCCTTTTTTATCTTTTGTTACTAAAATCTGAATCATTAAATCACCTCATTAATATTTCTTTTTAAATTATAGCATAACATTATTTTTTTTGTAAACATTTTTTTTAATTATTACATAACTATTGTATAGCAATTATTTTATACATCAATAAATAGCTAACATACTTTTGCAACAATAACAGTCATATCATCTTTTTCTTTTCCAAAATCATTGTCAATAGCTTCAGAAATTATTATATCAGCAATTTTCTGTACATCATCATTACTAATTTCTTCAAGTAAATATTTTAACCACATCTCTTTATTTTGATAATCAGAATTAGAATCAATAATACCATCAGAACACATTACAATAATATCACCTTTTTCTATATCTTTATCATAAACAATAAGTTCTATATCATCAAAAATTCCAGTTGGCATTGAAATAGATTTTACTAATTGAACACTTTTATTTCTTTTAACATAAGTTGGACAAGCACCATTTTTAACAAATTCCATATTTTCAGCATATAAATCCAAAATAGCTATATCTAAAGTAGCATACATATCTTCTTCTTTCATAGTAGTTGCTAATGTTGAATTAATCAATTTTATTGATGTATCTTTTTTAAAACCAGATGTTAATAGTCTTTCTAACATTTTTATTGCAATTTTGCTACTTTTTCTTGCCTCTGGTCCAGATCCCATTCCATCACTTAATGCTATTAAATATTTACCATCATCAAGTCTTGTTTGAATACTAGTATCACCAGATACAGGAGAACCATTTTTTGTAGATTTTGCAATACCAATTTGAAGATTAAATTTATCTTTTGACATATATGAAAATTTACAAATATCTCCACCTTTTCTTAATCCACAAACTTGATCAGATAAATTCATAGTTTCATTTAGTACTCTTGAAATAACATGTCCAATTGTTTTATATGGACAATCACTACCATCAACTTCATCACAACGTTTTTGATATACAGTTACATGATATCTTCCTGATTCCTCTTTTTTGATATATATCTCATCAATATCTATTTGTTTTTGTTTTAACAATTGTATGATTTGATTTTTTTCTTTTCTAAATTCATTATCATCAATATTTTGTGTATCTTTAATATCATATGCCATTTCTGCTATAATATCTGAAACTCCTTGTAATTGTGCTGATACATTTTTATTATTTTCCTCTATCTTCTTTTTATACACAAAATTCATTTTACTCATTTTATATGAATAATTGATTTTTTTTATCATTTCCGAAATATCTTTATCTATACTTTCATTATCATCTTCTTCATCAAACCCTAAAATATAATTATTATGATTTGAAAATATTTCTATTAATTGTTTAGATGTAATTCTTGTATTTATAAGTAATGATTTGAATATATCAGATACTATTTCATCTGAATAATATAATTCTTCATATAACATGTTATCTTCTAAATCTTCAATATTATTATGTAATTCTTTTATAAAAATTTCTTCGTTTTCTTTTTCAATTTTTGTCATTTCATCATCTAAAACTGTTGCTGCTGTTTGAGTATAACTTTTAGCTAATTCTGAAATTGTTTCTGATATACTTGTTAACTTTCTTATTGTTTCTTTACTTCCTTCTAAAGCTCTTCCTGTTGTTTCTGGCAATAATTTTGAATTATTAAATACATTTTCTATTACGATTTCTACTTTTCTAGGTATTAATAATAAACCAAGTGATGCAATTAAAATTTCTTGAAATACTATAATAGGTACTATATTTCCATTTGAAACATATGTAAGTAATGTATTTCCTATAACAAATCCTATAATAACTCCTGGTTTTCCAAATCTACTAAATAAACCTGAAAGTAATCCTGATATTGCATAAGCTGCTACCATAATTGGTTGTCCTTCATCTATTATTCCTAAAACAATTCCTATTGTTATTCCACCTGTTGCACCAACAAGCATTCCATTTTTCCATCCTAAAACTAGAACAATTAAAATACACAATATATTCTTTAATGAAAAACCTAATATATGTACTGGAGTTAATGCTGCAAAACTTATTGCTATCATCATACTTGCTCCCATTAGTTCTTCTATTGAAAATATTTTCTTATAACCATAATCTCTTATTACTGTTATTGAATTAACAAATATCTTGTAAAAAATAAATGTTACTATTGCTTGCATAATTCCTACTAATAAATCATATAAATAAAATGTACCAAAAATTAATGGAAGAATTTGAACAATTAGACTTGAGATTATTATGTTTTTACCAACTTTTCTTTGTTCATTACAATCATCTTGTACTGTTGTTTTTAATACAAATAGGCTTGCAAAAAATACTACTGAAGTAATTATATAACTTCCTAATCCTTTTGCCCCAAAACCAATTAGTGTTCCTATACATGTAAGTATATATACAAATCCTATTGGGATTGTATTCCCTAATGTAGCAGCTACAATTGCCAAAGCAAATGGGGCTAATCCTAATGAACTATTTCCTCCAAAACCTACCATCGAAATCATTAGTGATACTACATATAAAATTATGTTTCTCTTTATAAAGAATTTTTTTAGTATCTGCTTAAATTCTTCAATCTGATATACTTTAACATCCTGTTTTTGATTTTTTCTTTCTTCAAAACCTCTTTCTATATTTTGAAACATCCTTACCACCTCTATACTTTTTTCTTCACATATTCTAATATATAAGACCATAAAATTTTTGTCAGTTTTGATATGTAAAATCAAAAAAGTTTTTTACATATTGTGATATATTATTTTTAATTTATATATTATTTTTTTTTATATTACAATTTGCTTACAACATTTTATCTTAAAATTGGTTAAATTACAATATATTGGAGAATGTTTTTTTGATTTATTACAAATTAGCCTTATAATTAATGATCCATTAATATATTATCTAAAAATTTTCTTTAAATACTCTAACACATTTTTCACATATTACTCATATACTATTAATAATATTTTATTATTATAATATAATCTGATGATTATAAATTAATAAGAAGGTGATTTATATTGAATGAAAATATGTCTGAAATGATTAATAATTTTAGCAAAATGATGAATAATCAGGATATGTCTGATAATATGAAAAATTTTTTTAATTCTATAAATAATACAACTAACAATGAAAATCCTTCAAATATGTCTAATAACAATAACTCAGATGATAACTCAAACAACTCTACTGATAACACGAATTCCAGAGATTCATCTAATACAAACAATATATTTGGAAACATAGATATGTCTACTATTATAAAAATGCAACAAATCATGAATTCTTTAAATGATAAACAAAATGATTCAAGAACAAATTTACTGCTATCATTAAAACCTTATTTAAAAGAACATAGAAAGAAAAAAGTTGATCAATACATCCAACTAATGAAAATGGGGAAAATCTTTGAAATGATGAACCCTTTAGGTGGTGATAATAAACATGTATAATTTTAGAAATCAATTCTTTAGAACACCAACATTTCCTAGAACTAATCATAATATGTATATTAATTCAAAAAAAAATATAGGAAAATATAATAACACTTATAATACTTACAATACTTACAATCCAAATCCAAACCCAAACACAAAACCAAAACCAAAATCATATTCAACAGAAACACAAAATACAAATAGTAATATATTTCAACTAAACACAGATAAAGAATTGTTTGAGCTATTTGGAATAAAAATATATTTAGATGATTTACTTATAATATGTATTTTACTATTTTTATATCAAGAAGGTATACAAGATGAATATCTTTTTATCTCTCTTATATTATTATTATTAAGCTAATAAATGATAATTCAACTTCAAATATATAGTTAATGCCATTAAGTTAATTATAAAACCTTTTAACTTAATGACATTGACTTTACAAATTTTTTTACATCTTTAAACATATTTTATAAAATTTATTCAATTACAATTTTATCATCTTTATTTAAATATGCATTAGTTTTAATAATTGTATTTTCAAACTCGCCTTTTTCACAATTTCTTATAACATTAGAAATTCTAATTTGATTAGTTTCAATTGAACCTGCAGAAATGATAGCCTCTTTATTTCCTCTTGCACCTGCATGTGCCAAACCTCTTAATGTGCCTAAAATTATTATATTTTCTCCTGCAATTACTTCTGCTCCATTATTAACATCCCCCAAAATAACAATGCTTCCTATAAATTCAACCTTTTGGCCAGATCTTAATGAATGTGTATAAAATTTAGTTTCTGAAATAGCAATTTCCTTCTTAAATGGTTTATGAATTCCATATAACCCTAATTTTTCACTATTATTAAACTTAACTTTTCCAGTAAAAAAGTTACCAATAACCTTATTTATAATAATTTGTTCTTTTTCATTAAAATCCCTTCCAATAATTGATATAATTTCTGGTTCTGTATTTTTATACAATATTCTTACTTCTGGAAGTTTTTTCTTTAATTTGCTAACAAATTCTCTAAAGTCAATATGTTCCCTAACTCTAATGGTAATTTGCTTTCTTCTAAAACTATATCCAATACCATTATTAGCCATTATTCTCTCATCCTTCCCATTTTTGTTATTACATCCTTATACAAAATTCTATCTTACTACTTGTACACCAGGAATTGCTTCTTGTGATTCTTCAATTTCACTAGCATTCATACCAAAATATTCTGCAAAAATATCTCTTGCGACTTCTGCTGTATATACACCATGTGTAACATTTTCAACAACAACTACTATAGCAATTTCAGGATTATCATAAGGAGCAAATCCTGCAAACCATCCATTAGTTTTGTTTCCAACTTCTGCTGTTCCTGTTTTTCCTGCAACTTGTATATTAAATCCCGCAAAAGTTGAATATGCAGTACCTCCTGATTCACTTGTAACATCTTTCATACCTTCTAATATAGCTTGCAGATTTTCTTGTGAAATATTTAAATCTTCTGTATCTTCATTTGATGTAAATCCTAGTTTCTTATTTACATATTCATTTATCATATCTCTTGACATTTCATTTCCATTACTATCAATAATAGATTTAATTAAAGTTACATCCACATTTTTTCCACCATTTGCCAACATACTGATGTATTTTGCCATTTGAATTGGAGTAAAGTTATTATAACTTTGTCCTATTGCAGCAGATAAAGTTTCACCTAAATACCATGACCTATTTTCTTCTTCAGCTCTTTTTTGGCTTGCAACAACTCCAGCTGATTCACTTGGTAGCTCAACTTGTGTTTTTTTACCTAATCCAAAATAAGTTGCATATTTTTCCAATGTATCTATACCAATTCTATTTCCTACCTCATAAAAGAAATAATTACATGAATGTTTTATAGCTTGTGATACATTTAAATATCCATGACCTCTTTTACTATCAGTATAAATCCAGCAAACAGGTTTATGTGCATATGGATATACACCAGTATCATTTATTTTTGTTTTTGTATTAATTGCTCCTGTTTCTAATCCTGCAATCGCAGTAACCATTTTAAAAATAGACCCTGGAGCATATGCTCCACTAATTGCTCTATTATATAATGCAGAAGTTTCTTGATATTCATTATATTTTTCATTACTTATCCCATCAACAAATAATTGTGGCTCATAATCAGGATAACTTGCCATTGCTAATATTTCTCCAGTTTTTACATTCATAACAACAACTGCACCTGCATCAGCATCACTTCTTGATGCAAAACCTCCTGTTGATATTTTTGTAATATTATCTTTTAATGCTTTTTCTGTAACAGCCTGAACATTAGAATCAATTGTTAATACTACATCAGAACCTGCAACAGCCTCTTCTGCTACATATTCACCAGTTACAGTTCCTTCTATATCCATATCTATTTGTCTTATACCATCTTTACCTTTTAATAAATCTTCAAATACATATTGTATTCCTGTTTTACCTATCATATCATTCATATTATATGTATCTTCTTTTCCTTCTAATTCACTTTGAGTAATTTTTCCAACTGTTCCTAAGATATGTGATGCTAAACTTCCAGAAGTATATGAAATTATTGGTTCTGTAACAATATCAATTCCTGCAAATTGTGAATTTCGTTCACTTAACTCCATAGCACTTGCTCTACTTAAATTTCCACATATTTCTACTGCTTTTGTACTACTATATCCATTTTGAGAAATTTCATATCTAATAGCCATTATTTTTCTAGATTCTGCAATATCATTACTTTGTATTTCATACCTTTCTTTTAATGCATAAAAACAATCTTCAGCAGATGCATTTTCATCTAACTTATTATTTTCCTTCCATCTTTTTATTGAATCTTCATCTTGCAAATTAAATCCAAAAGGTTCTATTGTGATTGGTAAATTATCATAATAACTATCACCATTTTTTTCCAAAATATTTATAATATTTAATATAGTATTATTTAGAGTCTCATTATCTACTTTGCTTTTATACAAATCTAATCTAAACCCCATTATATTTGATACAATTGGATTTCCAGTTCTATCTAATATATTACCTCTTGCTGCTTTTAGTACTGATTCTCTTGTTAATCTTGTATTTGATTGTTCTCTATATTCTTGCCCTTTAACAATCTGGAGGTTAAAAAGTTGGACAAGTAATATCATACCAACTATATATACAAGCATAGAAATCATATTATATTTAATTTTACTACTTTTATCATCAGAATTGCCCAAGTTCACACCTTCCTCTCCTAATAGAAAACATATCCCTTTTATAAATTCTTAAAACTTAAACTAAATTCCTAATCTTTATTATTTAGTAAAATAAATGAAATTATATCTTATTATTTTAAAAATATCTAGTCAAGAACTTTTTCTTTTTAAATGTACTCTCAAAGAAATACCCTGATTTTCTTATTAATGGATATAATATTATAGTTAATAAAACATTAAAAATAACTTCAATAAGCAATATTTTTATAAACCCTAGTAATTGTAATGGAATGAGATTTCTAGCTATATTATATATGTACACAACAGTTTCAAACAAAACTGTACTTCCTGCAACCATTAGTAGAATTGTAATTTTGCTGTCTTTAGAAAAATTTTTGTCAAAATATCCCCCCAAAAATCCAATTGTTGCATACATAATTGCTGATACTCCAATTTGACTTCCTGTTAATATATCTAAATAAATTCCAATAATAAAACCAAAAGGTACACCAATATTTTTTCCCATAAATAGCCCAATACATAATATTAGAACTATAAATAAGTTAGGTTTTATTCCAGCTATATTAAACCAATTGAAGAAATTAATTTGAAAAAAATATAATATAAAAAACATTAATATTATTCCTATAATTGAAATCGTTTTTTTCAGATATTCCACCTTCTTTTCTATTTTAATTTGTAATAACTAAAACTGTTTCTAATTTCGAAAAATCAACAGCAGTTTCAATAATTGCATATCTATTTGTGATATTTTTAGTATTTACAATTTTCTTTATTGTACCTATATGAATTCCTTTTGGATAAATTCCTCCTATACCTGATGTTTCAACTGTATCACCTTCTAATACATTTGCATCAGTTGGAATAAATGATGCCTTTATTTCATTATTTGAATCAATTTCACCTCTTACAATAATACTATCTCTTGTTGTACTAATTGTGCTAGTTACTGTACTTGAAGTATCTATAATTGTTTGTACTTTTGCTGTATCATCAGTAACAGATATAACATGTCCAACTAAACCTTTATCTGAAATAACAGTCATATTAACATCTATTCCATCTTTTTTACCTGCATTTATAATTATGGTTTTACTATAATTACTAATATCCATTTGTATAACATTTGCTGGATATGTAGTATATTCACTATATTTATCAGTCAAATTTACATATTCTTTTAAAGTTGTGTTTTCTGCTTTTAATATTTCTAATTCTCTTAAAGATTGTTGTAATTCACTATTTTCCTTTTTTAGATTTTCGTTTTCTTGTTTCATTTCATTAACATTTATAAAAAATGAGCTGTTTCCTGCCATTTTGTTTTTCAAATATACCATACCATTTTGCATATTATTAATAAAACTAGTAAAAGGATTACCTATTTGAGATATTTTCTCAATTTTTATATTAGAAACAGCAACTAAAAATATTAAAATTAAACTAGTTATAATTATTCCTACTACAGTACTTTTTTTGTTTTTACTCATTCTAATCTGCCATTCCCTTCTTTTATTATTGAGAAATTTTAGAATATATAGGAAATTTTGGAAAGTCCCTATATATTCCAAAATTTTCTTAGTTTAATACTTATCTTTTTTTCTTTGAATTCAATAATACTGTTTTTAATTTTTCCAATTCATCTAAAGTTTTGCCAGCACCTTTTGCAACACAATCTAAGGCATTATCTGCTACATAAACAGGCATACCTGTTGCTTCACTTAAGAGCTTGTCCAGATTTTTTATTAATGCTCCACCACCTGCAAGTATAATTCCTTTTTCCATAATGTCTGAAGCAAGTTCTGGTGGTGTTCTTTCTAAAGTTATTTTTACTATATCAACTATTTTAGCTATTGATTCTTGCATTGAATTTTGAACTTGAGAAGATGTTATACTTATAGTTTTTGGAAGACCAGTTGTTAAATCTCTACCTTTTATTTCTTTTGTTATATCAGTCATTAAAGGCTTTGCACAACCTATTTCCATTTTAATTTCTTCAGCAGTAGTATTTCCTATAGCTAAATTCATCTCTCTTTTTACAAAATTTATTATATCTTCATCTAATTCATCACCTGCAACTCTTATTGAATTACTAACTACAATTCCTCCTAAGGAAATAACAGCAACTTCAGTAGTTCCACCACCTATATCTACTATTATATTTCCACTAGGTTCTGCTACATCCATATTAGCACCAATTGCAGCAGCCATTGGTTCTTCTATTAAATATACTTCTTTTGCTCCAGCATATAAAACAGCTTCTTCAACAGCTCTTTCTTCAACTTCAGTTATTCCAGATGGTACACCAACTACAACTCTTGGCCTACCTATACTATACCTTTTACATACTTTTGTCATTACATTTCTTAGCATTAGTTGGGTTCCAATGAAATCTGCAATAACACCATCTTTCATTGGTCTTACAGCTCTAATTTCTCTTGGTGTTCTTCCGAAGCATTTCTTTTGCTTCATAACCAGTTGCAACAATATTGCTTGTCTTTCTGTTAAAAGCAACAACAGAAGGCTCTTTTAATACTATTCCCTTTCCCTTCAAAGTAACTAAAAGATTAGCAGTACCTAAATCGATACCAATGTCTTTAGAATTTAAGTTAAAAAACTTTCTTACTATAGATTTTTTACTCATATATTTACCTTTTCACAATCCTTTCTGCTGAGAAAATACTCGTATAGCACTTGTCTCCTATAACAATATGATCTAACAACTGAATTCCCAAAATATCAGCAGCTGAATATAGCCTTTTTGTCAAATCTATATCAGCCTGACTTGGTGTTGGATCTCCGACTTGGATGATTATGCACTAGAATTATTTTTGGAGTTCCTGCCTTTATGGTCTCTTGCAAAATTTCTTTTGGTTCAACTATTGCTGAATTTACACCACCTTTTGAAATGTCTATTACTCTTACAACTATATTTTTTGAATTTAATAAAAGTAATTTAACATATTCAACTTTTTCAAATCTTAGCTCATCCATTAAAAGTTTTGCAACATCTACTGAAGAATTTATTTTAATATTTTTTTTATTTATAGGTTGAACCATTCTTCTGGCAAGTTCACAAACTGCTTTTAGTTGAATTGCTTTAACCTTACCAATTCCCTTTATTTTTTGGAATTCTTCTAAAGATATTTCTTGAAGAGATTGCAATGAATTGTTGTTTTGGTATTTTTTGTAGTTTTTGTGTGATATACCTTCACTACTTTCTTCGCAAGTTATTCTTGAATTTGAAGTTTTTTTATCCTCATGCATAAAAACTGTATTTGTTTTATTATCTAATAATGATAATACTTTATTTGCTAATTCTACAGATGTATTTTCTTTTGTTCCACTCTTAATTATTATTGCCAAAAGTTCAGCATTTGATAACATTTTTTCACCATATAATTCTAATTTTTCATATGGCCTTTCACTTTCTGGAAGTTGTTTAATTTTTATTGTCATAAATCTCCTTTCCCCCAGAAATATATTAGTTTTGCTTTATATATTTAATTTATATTAAAATTATTATACTTTTCTATAAATAAAAATAGCTATTGCCATGCCTATTATGCTTGCTATGTTTATTCTTAATACAAGCGAAAATGTTAAATTTATAATACTTAAGTCTAATTTTAGTGGTTCTGAAAGTCCAAAACTTTCACCATATGCTAGCCACCATAATGCATCAACTTTTGCTGCAAATTGACCTATTAACCCCCCTATTACTAAACCTGCCAATATAAATACAATTAGTATCCATATGTTTTTATCTCTTGTAGCCATAAGTTTTCCTCCTTTTTTCCTTACGGAAATTCGTTTACCTTACTTTTGGTATTATATATTGAAATATATATTTTTTCAATAGCTTTATAATTTTTTCACAAAATTTTGTTAACCTTTAATTAAAACATAACTTTATGAAAGCATACTTAATATTCCTAACACAAATCCAGCTATATTTCCAATTGCAGGTAATTTTCCTTTATAAAGGGAATTTGATTCTGGTATTAATTCTCCTGAAACAATATATAACATAGCTCCTGCTGCAAATGATAAACATAATGCTATTATTGATTGTGAAATACCACCAACTATAGCTCCAAAAAAAGCTCCAATTCCTGTTGTTACACCAGAAAGTATTACATAAAAAACTACTTTTATAGGACTCATACCACCATTTTTCATTGGTACTGCCATTGAAATTCCTTCTGGTATATCATGTAATGCAATTGCAATTGCTAAAGAATATCCTAGAGTAACAGATGCTTCAAAACCTGAGCCAATAGCTAAACCTTCTGGAAAATTATGAATTGCAAGTCCAATACTTACTATTATCCCTGTTTTCAATAAATTGCCTTTTTTGTCATTTAAATTCACATTATTGAACTTTTTTTCAACAATCATATCACAAAAAATCATTAACATTATTCCAAATATAATACCACATAAAATTGTAGGTACACCTGAAATTTCCAATGCTTCTGGTATTAGTTCAAAACAAACAATTGCAGTCATTAATCCTGAGGCTAAAGATAAAATAAAACTTAAAAATTTATTTGAACTTTTTTTAAAAGTTATTCCTAATATTCCTCCTAAAGTAGTTCCAAAAGTTCCGAAAAATAATCCTAATAATGTAGTTTTTATTAAATGTTCCATGATAAATACTCCTTTAAAATAAACTTCATTATAAGTTTATTTTAAAGGAGTTTTTTTATGATTCTTATTTACTTATTATTAAATTATATTTTCATACTAAGACCAACTTTTTTTCTTTCTAAATCAATTTTTATAACTTTAACCTTAACTATATCTCCAACAGAAACAACTTCTGAAGGATTTTTAACAAATTTATCACTTAATTCAGAAATATGTACTAAACCATCATGTTTTACACCAATATCTACAAATGCACCAAAATCAATTACATTTCTTACAGTTCCTGTTAAAACCATACCTTCTTTCAAATCTTCAAATTTTAGTACATCACTTCGTAATATAGGTTTTGGCATTTCATCTCTTGGATCTCTTCCTGGTTTTGAAAGTTCATCTATAATATCTTTTAAAGTTAATTCTCCAACTTGTAATTCTTTGGCTGTGTTTTCCACATTTATTCCACTTAATCTAATTTTTATTTCTTTCAATTTATCTTTGTCAATTAAATCTGATTTATCATATCCAATCTGTTTTAAAAGATTTTCAGCAACTTCATAGCTTTCAGGGTGAACAGCTGTTATTTCTAATGGATTTTTTCCATCAAATATACGAATAAACCCTGCACATTGTTCAAATGCAACTTTTCCTAATTTTGGAACTTTAAGTAACTCTTTACGTTCTTTTAATTTACCATTTTCATCCCTATATTTTACAATATTATTTGCAACTGTTTTATTAATTCCAGATACATATGATAATAAAGATGGTGTTGCAGTATTTACATCTACACCTACTTTATTAACAGCATCTTCTACAACTCCAGTAAGGCTTTCTGTTAATTTCTTTTGGTTAACATCATGTTGATATTGACCAACACCTATTGCCTTTGGATCAATTTTTACAAGTTCTGCAAGTGGGTCTTGAAGTCTTCTTGCAATTGAAATTGCCCCTCTTAGTGAAACATTTATATCTGGATATTCCTCAGTTGCAAGTTTAGATGCTGAATATACAGAAGCTCCAGCTTCACTAACTATAGTATAATAAATTTTTTTATCTAATTCTGAAATCATATTTGAAACAAAAGTTTCAGATTCTCTTGAAGCAGTTCCATTCCCTATAGCTATCATATTTACATCATAATTATTTATCAATTTAGTTAATTCTTTTTTTGCACCTTCTACATCATTTTGTGGTTCTGTTGGATATACAGTTGTAGTTGTAAGTAGTTTTCCTGTATCATCTATAACAGCAATTTTACAACCTGTTCTATATGCAGGGTCAAATCCCATAACTGTTAATCCCTTCAAAGGTGCACCTAACAATAATTGTTTTGCATTTTGTCCAAATACCTTTATAGCTTGTTCTTCTGCCTTTTCAGTTAAATCAGAACGAATTTCTCTTTCAACTGATGGTTCTATAAGTCTTTTAAAACTATCTAATATTGTATTTTGTAAAATTTCCTGATATTGATTTATATAACTTCCCTGATTTTGGTTATCATTTTGTATATTATTATCATATGAAATTTGATTACCATAATTATTTTTTCCTCTAATAATATCTTTTTCCATATATGCTATTATTTGTTCTTCAGGTTTCTCCATTTTTACTTTTAAAAAGTCTTCTTTTTCTCCTCTATTAATAGCTAAAATTCTATGGCTTGGTATTCTACTTATTTTTTCAGTAAAATCATAATACATCTCATAACTAGATTTAACCTCAGGATCACCTTTAGTTACAATTAAACCATCTCTATAATACAATCTTTTAATTTCTTTTCTATATTTAGCATCATCAGAAATATTTTCTGCAATGATATCCATTGCCCCAGAAATTGCATCTTCCACAGTTTCTACACCTTTTTCAGAATCTATAAATGTATTTGCAAATTCATTTATATCACATTCACCTTTTTGCTCAATAATTACCTCAGCCAAAGGCTCTAGTCCTTTTTCCTTAGCAATTGTTGCTCTTGTTCTTTTCTTCTGTTTATATGGTCTATAAATATCTTCTACCTCAGCCAAAATTTTAGCATTTTCTAAAGCAATAACTATCTCATCTGTTAATTTTCCCTGTTCTTCAATAGAATTTCTAACTTCTTGTTTTCTAGTTTCCAAATTACGCAAATAATTTAGCCTTTCCCCTAAATCACGTAATTGTTCATCACTTAACCCTCCTGTAACTTCTTTTCTATAACGTGCAATAAAAGGTATAGTATTTCCATCATCTATTAATTTAACAGTATTTTCAACCTGTGAAAACTTAACTCCTAACTCATCTGCAATAATTTGAATAATCTTTTCCATATTCTTTCCTCCAAATTTCTTTGTTCTCATTGTTACTTTTAGGAAATTTTTGTATATACATAATTTCCAATAATTTCCTATTTATCTTATCATTTTTAAATAGAAAAAACAAGAGGTTCTAACATACTTTTAAATATGCTAGAACCTCTTATTATAATTTAATTTTAACATCAAATAACATATATTGCTTATAATTAATTTTATCTTATAATGCTTATTATTAATTTTATCTTAAAATTTTTCTTTTAATAACAAATGCTCCTGTTGAAAGTATTCCTAATACTAAAAGTGCAATTCCTGTATAAACTATTGTTCCACCTGTTCTAACTGCAAGAATTACTGGTGCATCATCTATATCATCTTCACCGAAAACTTGGTTATTTGGTGTAGAATCTATATCTGGTGTTCCCCAATCATTATAATCTTCACTTATTTCTGCAATATTTGTTTTTAATCCAAGATTATTTGCTCCATTAATCCATGTTAAAGTTACTGTTACATCAGCATATTCTCCTGGTTGTAATAAAGTATCTTCTAATGCTCTTGTTACTATTTTTCCATCTACTTCAGTCCATTGAGGGTTATCTTCTTTTACAAATTTTAATCCTGCAGGAATATAATCTGAAACTTCTTTAGCATAACCTGGAATTTCACCTTCATTAGTAACACGAATTGAATATTCAAATTTTACTTCTACATTATCTATACTTGTATTTTTTAAATCAACTTTTACAACTTCTTCTGGATCATCTTCTGGTCTATGATTTGTTTCTGTAACTGTTTCATAACCATTTTCATAAACAATAGCTTTTGTTACCCATTTTCTTAATGATAAGTCAAAAAATCTAACTTTTACTTTTTCAGTATCTTGATCATCTTCACCCTCATTCCATTCATTAGGTGTAGAATCTCTATCTGTTACAGCTTTTCCGTTTGAATCTGTATCATTAGTAATTTGTGCATAATTAGTTATTACTCTATCAGATGTTGTTGGTTCTATTACTTTAAATGATACTTTAACATCTTTGTAATCTAATGCTTTCATTGTATTTGGATCATATGCTTTAATTAAATTGTCTTCTCCATTTTCTTTTGATAAATAATCTGTAACTATTAAATCAGCATTTTTTACATCTTCTGTAACTATGTATGATTTATTATCATATGTAATTACATTTTCTGGAATACCAACTTCATTTTCAGCCATTTCTCTATAAGCCACCCATTTATATTCAGCATTTGTATTTAGTGGTTTTCCATCTTTATCATATTCAGCTGCTATTAATTCTAATCCTTCTGGAATATCATCCATAATTCTTGAAGCATAACCTGAAATTTCACCTTCATTATAAACACGAATTGTATATGTAACTACATCTTTAGTGTTTACATCTACTGGTTCTTTAGAATGTTTATATGTTGCTGTTTTTGTATCACCACTAGCTAATTTATCTAAATCTTCAACTTGTGGTTCTCTACTTTCTTTTAATTTTTCATCATTAACTTCTGTAATAAATTTACGTAATGACAAATCAAATTCCTTTTTCTCATCTGGTATAATTATTGTAATAAGTGTACCATTTTCATTTACTGTAAAATCAATATCTTTTTGATCAATTTTGATATTATCTTCATCTATTACTAATATACCATTTTTTAATTTTGTTCCTATTTCTATAACTATATTACCTTGATATACAGCATAATCAACTGGTGCTTTTGTTTCTTTTATTGTATATTTATCAACTTGTTTATCATTTATTATTTTTACATTATCTACAAGCACTACTTCTCCATCAGAACCTGTTGGTCCAACTTCAGTTTCTTTTTCTAAACCTGAACCTTTAATTGAGAAATATGCACCTTCTAAAGTTGTTGTTCTATCTGATGAATCAACTTTTCTAATTACAACTTTATATTGACCTTTTAATACTTCAACTGTTTCAAAATCATCATCATCTTGTGCACCTGGATAATAATCTTCTACTGTAACATCTTTTCCATCTTCATCTGTATATGTATATTCTTTAGCATCTTCATACCATGTGTCTAAATTCAAATCATCTTTTATAGTATCTTGTGCAGAATCTCTATCAGTTTCTCCTACTACTTTAGCTTCTTTCCATACAGTATTACCTTCTTCATCTTTTTCACTATATCCATAGTTAGTGATTTCTCCACGATTTGTAATATATGTTTTATCTGTATCTTCAACTTTACAAATTATTTTTACTTCTTGATAATAATCATCTGTTACTTTAACATCTTTTTTTCCAAAGAAATCTCTTAAAGTTTTTATTGTTGTATTTCCACTATAATCTATAACAACAACTTTGCTTCCAGCTTCTGTTTTTGTAGTATATTCTTTTGAATTATCATCAGATAATTTTACGAAAGATAATCCATCAGGTAAATAATCTGTTATTTGTTTTGCAAATCCTAAAATTTCACCTTCATTATATACTCTAATTGTATACTCAATTTCATCTCCAACATTAACACCTACACTATCCTTTGTATGGAAATATGCAGCAGTTCCAGTTTTTTGTAATATTTTAATAGATTCTTCATTTATAATTGGTTCTCTACTTGGTTTAACTTCTTTACCATTAATTTTAGAAATGAATTTACGTAATGATAAGTCAAATTCTTTTTTATCATTAACTACATATACTTTTACTGTTGTTCCATCAAGTTTAACTTTAACTTTATCATTAACATTAGGATTACTTTCTTCTGATTTATCATCTTTTTCTTTACCATCATCTGGGTCTATAAATAATTTTATTCCATCTTCAGTTAAAGTTAATTTTCCATCTACTCTAGTCATTTGAACAGTTACTTTTACAGTTTTATCAAATAAAACATAATTTTCTGGTGCTTCTAATTCTTTAATTACATAAGTTCCTATAGTTTCTTCATCTTTTACTTCAACATCTTTAGCAATTTTAACTATACCTTTATTTGTTGTTTCCTCTTTACCATTAACTTCGAATTTTGCTGGTGTTTCTATAATATTATCATCTTTATCTACTTTATATAATTCAACATTATATTTAACTGATTCTTCATTTGGTACATATATTGTTATAGTTTTATTATCCTCAGATATTTCAAGTTTAGCATCTTCCATTTGTTCTGTACCATTTAATGTTGTTTTTTCATTATCTATTAAATATTTATTTCCTTCTAATTTGAATTTAACTGATAATTTTGCTTCACCATTTATTTTTATAAATCCTTCTGGTGCTTTTGTTTCTTCTATTGTATATATATCATTTTGTTCTTCATTATCAATTGTTTTTCCTTCTGCTATATTTAATATTCCTTTTGTTGTATTTTGTTCTTTTCCATTTATTTTAAATGTTGCTTCTGATGATGTAATTACTGTTGTTCCATCTTTCTTTACTTTTTTCAATACAACATTATATTTACCTTCTTTTTCTTCATTTGGTACATATATTGTTATAGTCTTTTTATCATCAGATACTTCAAGTTTAGCATTTTTCATTTGGTCTGTACCTTCTAATGTTGTGTTTTCATTATCTATTAAATAATTTTTTCCATCTAATTTAAATTTAACTGATAATTTTGCTGTTCCATTAATTTTTACAAATCCTTCTGGTGCTTTTGTTTCTTCTATTGTATATACATCATTTTGTTTTTCATCAGCAATTGTTTTTCCTTCTGCTATATTTAATATTCCTTTTGTTGTATTTTGTTCTTTTCCATTTATTTTAAATGTTGCTTCTGATGATGTAATTACTGTTGTTCCATCTTTCTTTACTTTTTTCAATACAACATTATATTTACCTTCTTTTTCTTCATTTGGTACATATATTGTTATAGTCTTTTTATCATCAGATACTTCAAGTTTAGCATTTTTCATTTGGTCTGTACCTTCTAATGTTGTGTTTTCATTATCTATTAAATAATTTTTTCCATCTAATTTAAATTTAACTGATAATTTTGCTGTTCCATTAATTTTTACAAATCCTTCTGGTGCTTTTGTTTCTTCTATTGTATATACATCATTTTGTTTTTCATCAGCAATTGTTTTTCCTTCTGCTATATTTAATATTCCTTTTGTTGTATTTTGTTCTTTTCCATTTATTTTAAATGTTGCTTCTGATGATGTAATTACTGTTGTTCCATCTTTCTTTACTTTTTTCAATACAACATTATATTTACCTTCTTTTTCTTCATTTGGTACATATATTGTTATAGTCTTTTTATCATCAGATACTTCAAGTTTAGCATTTTTCATTTGGTCTGTACCTTCTAATGTTGTGTTTTCATTATCTATTAAATAATTTTTTCCATCTAATTTAAATTTAACTGATAATTTTGCTGTTCCATTAATTTTTACAAATCCTTCTGGTGCTTTTGTTTCTTCTATTGTATATACATCATTTTGTTTTTCATCAGCAATTGTTTTTCCTTCTGCTATATTTAATATACCTTGTGTTGTGTTTTGTTCTTGATCATTTATTTTAAATGTTGCTTCTGATGATGTAATTACTGTTGTTCCATCTTTTTTTACTTTTTTCAATACAACATTATAAGTACCTTCTTTTTCATCATTTGGTACATATATATTTATAGTTGTTTTATCATCAGATATTTGTAATTTGGCATTTTGCATGTCCTCTGTACCTTCTAATGTTGTTTGTTCTTCATCAATAGCATATGTATTTCCATTTTGTTTAAATTTTACAGTTAATTTTGCTGTTCCATTAACTTTAACAAATCCTTCTGGTGCTTTTGTTTCAGCTATTTCATAACTATCAACTTGTTCTGTATTAGCTATTGATTTTCCTTGTTCAATATTTAATATACCTTGTTGTGTTTGTTGTTCTTGACCATTAATAGTAAATGTTGCTTCTGATGATGTAATTACTGTTGTTCCATCTTTTTTTACTTTTTTCAATACTATATTATATTGACTTGGAACAGAAATTGTTTTTGAATCTCCTAGACTTGTTTTTCCAACTGATTTATTAACAGTTAAAAGATTTTGTTTATTTCCACCATCTAATACATGAGCTTGTGTATTTACTGTTGAAAGAACACCATCTATTTTAAAATCAACTTTTTGAGCATCTTTATAATTTGCTAAATCTATATAAAAGCTTCCGTCATCATTTTTAATAAATACTTCTGCACCTGCTGTTACAGTTGATCCATCAGATTTTGTTATTGTTGCAGTTACAGGTAATAAACCATTTTGAAATTCCCCAAAACCATAACCTGTTAATCTAAAACCATTTGATTCTAAGTAATATGGTCCAACTTTATAATTTGTTGTATCAACTTTTGCTTCATCTTTCTTTAAAACAACATAATCTGTTATAGTATTAGATGAAGGTGTATCTCTTTTCATATCAGCTAATGCACCATATGCATACATAACATATTTTAATGTTATTTGTTCATCAGGAGTTAAAGTTGATCCATCAAGAAATTGATTTACATTTTCATGATATGCATCAAAAAATCCTGTCTCAATATTATTTGTATATTTCCATAATACAAGTTGTTCAGCAAATTCAAATGCATTTACATTTGATGAACCATTAATTGTTTTATTTCTTAAATCATAGATTTTTTTAGTTGTAATTCCTGATACATCTAATCCTCTTTTAATAACTTTTTCTTTTGCTTTGTCTGAAGTTAATAAATTAGCTAAGTTTAAAGCAATTACATCTTTAGCTTCATCATTAGATAATCCATTTTCTCCTGTTGCACTTGTTGTATACATATTGTTTATTACCCACATAGCACAATTATAATATTTAAAATAATCACTTCCATTAGATATTTCTATTGGATTGCTATAGGTTTTTGATGATAGGCTTGCACCTTCTTCAATGCAGAATAATGTATCATAACCTTTTTCATTCCCTGTTTTTTTAATTTCATAAAATTTTATTCCATTAGCAGAAGCTCCTGAATTATTTGCTACTACAGTTACTTCATTGCTTATTTCTGCTGCTTTGTTCATAGGTATTAATACAACACCTGCTAAAATAGTTGCGATAACTAAAGCCACAATTGCGACTCTAAATTTCACACTTCTTAATAATAAAGACATTTTGAATTTTAACATTATTTTACATCCTCCTATTTTTATAAAAGTTTATATTATTTTTAATTCTATTAAAAACAAATTAAAAACATACATATAAAATTTGTATGCTTTCTTTTGTTTATTTTTTCTTTGGTTTTTTGAGTATTTCAAACAATTTACTTTTCTATTGTAACATATTCTTTATTATAAATCAATATTTTTTTGGTTTTTTGTCCTATTTTTTCCATTTTATCAGTTTATTTTTTTAAAATATTTATTTTCCTTTAAAAATTAGCCATTTTTATTGTTTTAATTTATTATTTTTATTTATTATTTTCTATTTATTTATTTTTTTCAGCCTTTATTTATCTTTTTTATTTTATTATTTGTCTATTTTTCTATTTTCAACTCAATTAAAATATCTTTTCAATTAAAAAAATAAACCTAATTTATTAAACTTAATAAATTAGGTTTATTTTTTATTAACATTTAATTTTAATAATTTTCAGCTTTAATCTCAAAATATGCTTTTGGATGTGCACATACAGGGCAAACTTCTGGAGCTGATTTTCCAATTACAATATGTCCACAATTTCTACATTTCCATATTCTATCTCCATCTTTACTGAAAACTAATCCATTTTCAAGATTTTCTAATAATTTTTTATATCTTTCTTCATGTTCTTTTTCTATTTTACCAACAGCTTCAAACAAATATGCAATATGATCAAATCCTTCTTCTTTAGCTTCTTTAGCCATTCTATCATACATATCTGTCCATTCATAATTTTCACCATCTGCTGCATCTTTTAAATTTTCTTCTGTTGAAGGAACTTGTCCATCATGTAATAATTTAAACCATATTTTTGCATGTTCTTTTTCATTATCTGCAGTTTCTAAGAATATTGCTGCAAGTTGTTCATATCCATCTTTTTTAGCCTTTCCTGCATAATATGTATATTTATTTCTAGCCATTGACTCTCCTTTGAAAGCCTCCATTAAGTTTTTTTCTGTTTTTGTACCTTTTAAATCTGGCATAAATGTTACCTCCTAAAAAAATATTTTTTTTATTATAACATATATTGCTCAAAAATCAAGATGAAAAAATACAATTTTCATTATTAATAGGTTACTAACCTATTTCTCTCTTAAATACCTTTTTAATAAAAATGTTAAAAAATACGGAAATGTATAAAATCTGCCATTAAATCCTATATTCTTATTACACAATTTTATTCCATATTTAATATCTTTATATTGATCACCATCAATTAAATTATTTAAAGAAATTGTTGCATTATCATTTGCCTTTACCTCAACAGGAATTAATGAATTAGTGTCTCTTATCATAAAATCCATTTCTAACTTCTTACTATCATCTCTGTAAAAATATAAATCATACCCAGATTTTACAAGCATATCACCCACTATATTCTCATATAAGGCACCTTTATATGTGTTCATATTTTCATTATTTCTTAAATCTTGTTGTACTTCTTCTTCTAATGAGCCAATTAATAATCCTGTATCTGCAAAATATAGTCTATAATTATCAGGGTTATAATTTCCTTTTAGTGGCAAACTTGCATGTTCCATTGCATAACTAACATTTACTATACCTGCATTTGAAAGCCATTCTATTACTCCAACATATTCTCTATTTCTTGCACCATCAGCAATTTTGGATATTTGAAATTTTTTATTCTCATTTCCTAGAAATAGTGGTATTTTTCTATAACAATTTAGTATTTTAGTTTTATCTAATCCTCCAGCATATTTAGTTATATCTTCTTCATAGTCTATTAAAATCTGCTGTTGCATTTTTAAAATTCCACTAAAATTTTTATTTGTAACAAATTGATTTACAATAGCTGGCATTCCCCCAACTATCATATAATCTTTAAAGTTAGACATCATAACACTGTATTGTGTGTTACTTAATGGCTTTAATTCTAACATACATTTATATAAATCTTCAATTTGTTCTTCCTTATATCCTTTAGCCCATAAAAATTCCTCGAAATCCATAGAATGCATTATATAGTCTTCTTTATTTCCTACACTGTTGGATTCTATTTCTTTATAGTTAATTCCCATTAAAGAACCAGAACAAATAACATCATATCTTCCATCTTCTTTAAATGCTTTTAATGAAGTAGCTGTGCTAACACATTCTTGCATTTCGTCAAAAAATATTAGGGTGTTCTTCTCATTTAATTCTATTTCTGGCATTTTTAATGTTATATTTTTTATAATATTATCAACTATAAAACCATCTTCAAATATTTTTTTAAATTCTGGTTGGAATACAAAATTTATTTCAATGAATGTTTTATAATTATTTTTTCCAAAATTTCTAATGGCATTTGTTTTTCCTGTTTGTCTTGCACCTTTTATTATTAAAGGTAATTTGTTATCACTTTTTTTCCAATCTATAAGATACTGATCAATTTTTCTTCTTAGTCTATCCATAATTTTTTACCTCCAATATTATTGTATCACATTTTTAGAAGCATTTCAACCATATTTTATCACATTTTTATAAGTATTCCAACTGTGTTTTATCACATTTTTAGAATTGTTCAAGGTGTGTTCAATCACATTTTTAGAAAAATATCGCATAGTTTAAAACTTTACAATATTTTTTTATTTGCATCTTTTCTTTTTTATTATTAGTTCAGCTACTACTGGAATCAAACATACGATTATGTAATTTAAGATATTTCTTCCTGTTTGAGCATACTCTTTAGAAAGTTCTTTTTCTTTTACTGTATATATTATTTTTTCATCATTTTCATTATATTTTTCTAAAAGAATTTTACAACTAAGTTTGCATAAACATCAATCATAATTAATTCCAAAAAAATTGACACAATTTAACCTATGCTAAATTGTGTCATTCTTATATTAAATTTATGAAATTATTCCATAAAATCTATGAGAAAATTGCATCAAATTCATCTCCATCAATTTTTTCTTTCTCAAGTAATATTCCAGCAACAGCATGTAATTTATCAATATTCTCTCTTAATATTTTTTCTGCTGATGCATATGCATTATCAATAATTGCCTTAACCTCTTCATCAATAATTCCAGCTGTTTCTTCAGAATATTCCTTTCCTTGTGAAAAATCTCTTCCTAAGAAAACTTCTTCTTGATTATTTCCTAGCATTATAGTACCTATTTTTTCACTCATACCATATTTGGTTACCATTGCTCTTGCAATTTGAGTTGCTCTTTCAATATCATTACTTGCACCAGTTGAAATATCATCTAATATTATTTGTTCTGCAACCCTTCCACCAAGTAATGAAACTATTTGTTCCAACATTTCAGATTTAGACATAAATGATTTATCTTCTGTTGGTCTATACATAGTATAACCACCAGCCATACCTCTTGGTACAATTGAAATTTGGTGTACTGCATCTTGTGTAGGTAAAAATCTACTTACAACTGCATGACCTGCTTCATGGTATGCAACTAATTTATTTTCTTTTTCACTTCTTACACGAGTTTTCTTTTCAGGTCCCATTGTAACTTTTATCATTGCATCTTCAATTTCAGCCATATTTATTTCTGTTTTATTTCTTCTTGCTGCAAGTAAAGCTGCTTCATTTAATACATTTTCTAAGTCTGCACCTGAAAATCCTGATGTATTTTTAGCAATTGTTTTAAAATCAACATCTGATCCCATTACTTTTTTTCTTGCATGAACTTCTAATATTTCTTCTCTTGCTTTTACATCTGGAGCAGATACTACTATTTGTCTATCAAATCTTCCTGGACGTAATAATGCTTTATCTAGTATATCTGGTCTATTAGTTGCAGCTAAAACTATAACACCTTCATTTGTAGCAAATCCATCCATTTCTACAAGTAATTGGTTTAAAGTTTGTTCTCTTTCATCATGGCCTCCACCAACACCTGCACCTCTTTGACGTCCTACTGCATCTATTTCATCTATGAATATAATACATGGTGAGCTTTTCTTAGCTTGTTCAAATAAATCTCTAACACGTGAAGCACCAACACCTACAAACATTTCTACGAAATCTGAACCACTTATTATAAAGAATGGAACTCCAGCTTCTCCTGCTACTGCTTTTGCAAGTAATGTTTTACCTGTTCCAGGATGTCCTACAAGTAAAACCCCTTTTGGAATTCTTGCTCCCATATCTGTGAATTTTTTTGGATTTTTTAAAAATTCTACTATCTCTTGTAGTTCTTCTTTTTCTTCATTTACACCTGCAACATCATTGAAAGTTACTTTATTTTTATCTATTTCTGTTAAAGCTCTTGCTTTACTTTTTCCAAATGACATTGATTTTCCTGCACCTTGACTTTTGTTCATTAAAACAAACCAGAAAATGAAGAAAATAATTAGAAGACCAAATGGAGTTAATAAACTTACTATAACCATAAACCAAGACTCAGATTTTTCTGTTACAGTAATCTGCTTATTTTTCATAGGTTCATTTAATGTGTCCATAAAACTTTCCATATTTGGTATATTTACTTCTTTTGGAACATCATCATTTTTTAACTCTACAATAGCAGATTCCCCTGATGAATCAATTTCTATATTTTTTACTTCATCTGCTTCTACTTTTTTAATTAACTCTGAGTATGCTAATCTTCTATCATTATTTTCTAAAATTGAAGAAATTAGCACAACGAAAATTAACCCAATTACAAACCAAACTAATAAGGTTTTTAGAGTATTTTTCAATGTTTTCCCTCCTTATCTAAATTTTATTATTCTACTTTCTTATTAATATTATGTATGTTATTTTTTGTTTACATACTTTTTAAAATATATTAGACACTATAACATAACTTTACTTGAAATTCAAGCTGTTCACAAAACTTTCATATGACAAAATTCTACTTTTTTTAAATTTATTACGGAAATAAAAAATTTATTTTCTTATTGTAATAAAAAAGTAATAAAAAAATATTGCAAAAATTTTTCTTTTAATTTTGCAATACTCTTTTTTTGTATTATACACTTTAGTTCACAAGCCTTATTTCCCTAAGGCTTCATGAATTTTTTATAAAATATATTTTTCCTGATTTTACCAATACCTTTATATTTTTGTTAGGTGTTAAGTATTTGTTCCCTATGTTTTTTGCGCATAATATAATAATATCATCAACATGTTTTTTTTCTATTCCTTGCGTGTTCCCTAAGACTTTTTGAATTGAAGCTAATATTATTTTACCTTTTATGAAATTTTGTTGTTGATTAAATTTTTTTAAATTAAGTATTAATCTATTTGAATTTTGTAAATCAAATTCATCACTTTTATCTTTATTATTTTCATTGATCACTAATTCCTTATTTAAAATTTCTTCTAAATAATTTTGAATAAATTCATTTTCCTGTCTTGCCAATATTGATAATTTATTTAGTGATTCTATAATATTAGGGTTAAATTCACTTTTTATTTGTGGAATTAATATATTCCTAATTTTATTTCTTGTATATATATTTTCAAAATTTGATTTATCTATTTTAGGCTGTAAATTTTTTTGTTCACAATATTCTTCTATTTGTTTTCTTTCACATTCTATTAAAGGTCTAATAAACTTTTTATCTCTTATTGGTTCAATTCCTTTAAGACCAGATGTACCAGCTCCTCTAAATATGTTCATTAATACTGTTTCTGCATTATCATTTGCATTATGAGCTGTTGCAATTTTGTTTGAATTAGTTTTATTTAAAATTTCTTCAAAAAAATCATATCTTGCCTTTCTTCCAGCTTCTTCTGTTCCAATTTTTTCTTTACTTGATTTTTCTATAACATCTATTCTTTTTATATAACATTCTATTCCTAATTTGTTACAGAAATCATACACATATTCTGTTTCTTCTTCTGCCTCTTTACGTATCATGTGATTTATATGTGCTACAACAATTTGAAAGTTTAATTCTTGTTTTAATTCATTTAAAATGTGTAATAAGCTGATAGAATCAGGACCACCAGATACACCTACAACAATCTTATCATTACTATTTATTAAATTATATTTATTTATTGTTTGTAATACCTTATTTTTCAAACCCTTCTCCTTTTCTTTCTACTGTTTAATACTTTTCACATAAAAAAATTTTGTAGAGTAGTCAAATTCAATAGTTATGTAAAAGGGATAAATATATTAACAATGGAGTACAAAGCGCGCAGTTTGGCGAGGCTTATCAAAAGAAGTAAAATGGACTCAATCATAACACAAACTTTTACTATTTCAAAGTCCATTTTGCCTTTTGATAAGTCCAAGCCAGTAAGCGTACGGAATGTTAATATATTTATCACTTTTACATAACTATTGAATTTGACGGCTTATTGCAAAACTATTAAACAGTAACAATAACTAATATCTATTATCTAAATTAGCAAATTTAGTATAATTTCCAAGCCATGCTAACTCAACAGTTCCTGTTGAACCAGCTCTATGTTTTGCTAATATGACTTCTGCTACATTTTTCTTTTCAGAATCTTGGTTATAATAATCATCTCTGTATAAAAACATAACAATATCAGCATCTTGTTCTATTGAACCTGATTCACGAAGATCTGAAAGCATTGGTCTATGGTCTGGTCTTTGTTCTGGTGCACGTGATAATTGTGAAAGCGCTATAACTGGAACATTTATTTCTTTTGCAAGAATTTTCAAAGACCTACTAATTTCTGCAATTTCTTGTTCACGACTTCCTGTCCTTTTATTACTTGCTTGTACAAGCTGTAAATAATCTATTACAACTAATCCTATATTTTTTTCTAATTTCATTTTCCTACATTTTGCACGTATTTCCATTATAGAAATACCTGGAGTATCATCTATAAAAATTTCTGCTTCTGATAATATTCCTGAAGCTTCAGCAAGTTTTGTCCAATCATCATCTTCTACTTTACCAGTTCTTACTTTATTACTATCAACTAGAGCTTCACTACATAAAATTCTGTTAGCCATTTGCTCTTTTGACATTTCAAGACTAAATATTGCAACTGGAATTTTTGCTCTTACTGCAGCATTTGTTGCTATATTTAAAGCAAATGCTGATTTCCCCATAGCTGGTCTTGCTGCAACTAAAATTAATTCTGAACCATGAAAACCTGCTGTTTTATAATCTAAATCTATAAATCCTGTTGGTACACCTGTTACATGTTGTTTTCTATTATATAATTCCTCTAATTCAACAAATGCATCAACTAAAATATCTTTTATTGAACTATAGCTTTTTTGAGACCTATTTTGCATAACACTAAAAATTTTCTTTTCTGCATTATCCATAAGTTCTTCTACATCTTGTGTTGGGTCATAACCTAGTGTTATTAACTCATTTGCTGTTCTTATCAAAGTTCTTAGTGAAGATTTTTCTTCTACAATTTTTATGTATTTATCAACATTTGCAGTTGTAGGAACTTTCTCTGGTAATTCTGCTAAATACTCTAATCCACCAATAGCTTCAAACTTTCCCATAGAAGAAAGCTCTGATTTTAAAGTTATAATATCTATTGGTTCCCCTCTACTATATAAATTCATAATAGCAGAATAAATTATTTTATTATCTTCTCTATAAAAATCATTATCTGAAAGTGCCTCTATTGCTGAAATTACTGCATCTTTGTCTGTTAACATACTTCCTATAACTGCTTGTTCAGCTTCTAAATCATGTGGTGGAACTTTATTAAAATCCATTTTATTTACTTCCTTCCGATTTGATTAATTTAAGTAATTTAAAAAATTAGGAATTTTTTAACGCGTCCTCAAATTTCTTTTTGAACGCGTCCAAATTTTTTTATCTTTCCTTTAATTAATAACACTTACTTTTAAGTTTCCCATAATTCCTTCAAATAATTTAACTGAAATATTAAAAACACCCAAATTTTTAATTGTTTCATTTAAAATAATCTTTTTCTTATCTATTTCAATTCCAAATTGTTCTTTTAGATTTTCTGAAATTTCCTTTGATGTTACACCACCAAATATTCTTCCATTATCTCCAGCTTTTACTTTTAAAGTAACTGTTATATCTTTAAATTTTTTTGCTATTTCTTCTGCTTTTTCTTTTTCAACATTTTTTTTATGTTGAGCAGAATCTTGTTTATTTTTTAATTTTCCCAAATTTTCAGCATTTGCTTCTACTGCTAATTTTTTAGGAAATAGGAAGTTTCTTGCATATCCATCACTAGCATTTATAATTTCGTCCTTTTTTCCAACTCCTTTTATATTATCTAATAAAATTACTTTCATATATATCACCTTCTCAAAATTTGTTTACTATATTTTACAACAATTTTACTATTTTATCAATATGATATATGATATATTTATTCTGAAAAATATTCTTTAATTTTTCCTATTAATTCTTTTTTAACATCATAAATGTTCATTCCTTCAACCTGTGCTCCTGCAAGAGTTATGTGTCCTCCACCTCCTAATTTTTCTAAAATCACTTGAACATTTATATCTCCTAGTGAACGACCACTTATACAAATTTTTTCGCCATAATTTCCTATTACAAATGATGCTGTAATATTACTTATTGTAAGTAATTCATCTGCTGCTTTTGCACAAATTATATTTGCATCTTTGTCTACTCTATCATAAATAGATATAGCAATTGATTCTCCTACTATTTCTGATTTGGCAACTATTTGAGAAATTGTATTATATGTGTTTAAATCACTTTGGAACCATTTTTTTACTTTTATAATATCAACACCACATCTACGTAAATATGCTGCTGCTTCAAATGTTCTAACACCTGTTTTAAATGTAAAGTTTTTAGTATCCATCATAATTCCAGCATATAATCCTTCTGCTTCAATATTAGTTAGTTTTATATTTTGGTCTGAATACACTATTAATTCTGTTACTAATTCAGCTGCAGATGATGCATATACTTCTTGGAAAGTTAAAACAGAATTATCAATATAATCTGTACTCATCCTATGATGATCTATTATAACAATTTTTCCTGCCATATCAATTAACTCTGGAATATCTGAATAACTCTTTTTGTGTGTATCTACTACTATGAGTAATGTTCCAGAATTTGTAATTTCTATTGCTTCTTCTTTATCTATTATAGCTTCTTGGTATTCTGGATCACGTTTTGCATATTCAACAAAATTTTCAAGGCCAATTCCTATAGTCCCACTAGCAATATGTGCTTCTTTTCCTAAGGTTTTAGCTACTCTATATATTCCTAATGCAGAACCTAATGCATCTATATCACAGTTTGTGTGTCCCATAATTACTACATTGTTTGATTCAAGTATTAATTCTTCTAATGCATTTGATACACTTCTTGCTTTTACTTTAGTACGCTTTTCTAATTCTTGTGTTCTACCTCCAAAAAAGCTATATTTTCCGTTTTTTCTTATAACAGCTTGGTCTCCTCCTCTACCTAATGCTATATCTATTGCATTTTTTGCAAGTTTATATTTTTCATAATAAGAGTCACCTTCTGTTGATACTGCTATACTTAATGTTGATTGAATTTTAGCCGAAATTTCAATTTCTTTTATTGAATCTAAAATATTGAATTTATTTTCTTCCAATATTCTTAGATATTTTTGTTCACATATCCAAATAAAAGTATCTCTTTCAGCTTTTACAACTAAACCTTTAAATTCACTTGCCCATTCATAAATCTTTTTCTCTATTTGTGAGAAAAGTTGTATTTGTTGTTCTACAGATATACGTTGTATAATTTCTTCATAATTGTCTATCATTGCTATTCCTATACATATTTGTGAATCTTTATAATCATTTTTTAAGTTTATTATTTCTGTTTCATCTACAAAATATAATGTTGCCATATATTCTTTTTTCTTATCTACTGATTTTGTTTTTACATATTCTCCTACTATTTTATAATTCTTATTCCCTATCTCGATTTTTTGTAAAATTTGGTTATTACGTAATTTAGGATTATTTTCTATTTCTAGTTTTAATTCTTTTACTATATCATCTAATATTGGGTTTATTTCTACATCCCTAAATTCACTTATAAATTTTGTGCTTTTCCAAATTATACTTCCATCTGTTTCTACTATGATTAGTGGAAAAGGTGAATTTATTAAAGTCCTTTTAGATACTTTATCTACATTAAGAGTTAAGTCTTTTATGTGTTCTGATACTTCTGCCATTCTTTTTTGGTTTGTCCAGTATGTGTATATAATTATTAAAATATAGATTATTAATGCTGGTGCTATTAAAATTGGCTTTATAACACATATTATTATTAATAAAATTGCAATTATGACCAAATAAAACTTTGTTTTTGATACTAGTTTATCAAAAAAATTATTATTAATATTTGACATTTTTATCTCCTTGTTTATTTTCAATATACTTAAATTTTACCTGTTTTTAGTGATTTTGTCAAGGTGGGTGGAGAGTGGTTTGTTTGGTTCTAAGAATATAAACATTAGGTTTTGTATGGGTTTTGAAACCTTTTAGGACACATACCAAATTTCTTAGAACTTGAGAAATTTGATATGTGTCCCATAATATTACTTAATTACATATATTACTTTATTATTCATTATCATATGTTACACTAAATTCATTCAAAGGTAATTCTTTCCAATCATCACTATCTTTAGATGTTCTTTTTTCTACTTTTATTTCTTTTAATACATATTCTATTTTATTTTCACCTTCATATATTGGTACATTATAAAAAGTTTGAGTACCATTTCCTATTATTGTAACTGTGATTTCATTTTCTTGTTTATCTAATGCTGGAACTATTTCTCCATTTTCATTTTTCATTAATTGAATTGTTACTCTATAATTTTCTGCTTCTTCTTCTGGCATTTTCCATACCTTTTTTGCATTTATAGATTGTACTTCTGCATTTTCATTGTTATTTACTATATCTAATACTATTCTACTTGGTACATATATTGTTGCTTTAACTGATTCATTCGTCCATATTGGAAATTCCTTATCTACTTTTATTATTGGATTTTGTACTCCTGCTATTTTTAGTACTTGTTGTAGTTCTTGTGCTATATTTTCTGCACCTGCTTTAATCTTTTCTTTTAATGCACTTATTTCTGATGTTGCTTCTTTTTCTTGATCTGTTGTATTTCCATCTATTTTACCATCATACCAAAATACTTTTCCAGTATTTTGTATTGCCTTTGGTTTTCCTTTTATACTTGGTGTAGTATCATTTACTTTATTATCTTCTGTCCCTATTATTAATGTTCCCCTGTTAGATATAGCATATCCTTCCTTATTTTCTATTTTAGCTTCTACTGTAGTTGTTGATGATGAATCATCTTCTGGCAATTTATCTATTATTGTAAATTCTCCTTCGTTTGTAAATAATGGTCCATTAATTTCTGCTGTCAAATTATGTCCATTTAAACTTAATGTTACTGTTGCATTTGAATCTATAGTTAATTGTTTATCTAAAGTTAATTCTTTATGTACTACGATTGTTCCAGATACTCTATTGGCTTGTTCTACTGCTGATTCCATGTTATTAAAGTACATATTTCCTACTGACACTATATTTTCCGTTTCTGAGATTACTCCTAAAGTTGCTTTTGTTTCATTTTCCTCAATTTTAACTTTATAACTTTCTGGTGTTTTATCTACAACTCCATATATAGCCTTTGTTTTACCACTTATTGTTCCATCATAAAATTCAAATTGTCCTGATTTAGTGTATATACCATATTCTGAACCTATTACTTTTGGTAATTCTGTTGTTAAATTTGAGTCATTTTCTCCTATTATAAATTTTGCACCATTTCCATTTATATATACACCATTTCCTTTTGTTGATTCTATTGTTCCTCCTTTTAATGTAAATGTTCCAGATGATATTTCTAGTGCATTGCCTGCTGAGTTTAATATACTTCCATTATTCATTGTGGTATTACTGTCGTTTGATGAGCATGCTATATGTTTAATTTTACCATTTTCTATATTTAAATTTCCACTATTAGAAATGTCATCAATACTTGTACTATCACCACTTATTGTTGCTGTTGTACCCTTAGGTATTGTTATTTCATCTTCAAAAATTCCTCCTTTTATATGTATTTCTGAATCATTTAATTGTATATCATCACAATTTAAATGTTTAAAATGTCCTCCTGATATAGTTAAGTCTAATTTATCTCCATATATACCATATCTCATTCCTTGTAACCTAGATTCATCATCTACAACAAGATTATCAATATTAACTTTAACTTTTTCATCATAATCATGTTTTGAATATATAAAATATTGATAAGAATATGTATTATTCCCAGTGTAACCAACAATTTTATAGTCCACATTTTTAACATCAATATTTCCGTTTCCTTTAACATATATAGCATATTGGTAAATATTATCATCTAAAGCATTTAAGAAAACATTACCATCTTTCCAATCTAAAGAACCTTTTTCTGAATTATAAATTCCATAACCATTTCCTATATCAATTATTAATTTTCCATTATTCCATGTTACTTTGTTAGTATTATTAATAATGTTTATAAAATAGCTCTTATCTCTATCACTAACACAATTAATAGCATTTAATTCTCCTTCATCCATTATTAACTCATTTTTATTATTTATAATTGTTTTTGCTATTCCACAAATTTTTCCCTTTTTTTCTTTACTATCATCTGTTATTGTTAATTTTCCTTCATTATCAATTGCAACATCACTAGAAGTTTCAAGTGTATGACTATTTAAATTTAGCTTTACAGTTGTATTTTGAGGGATTGTTAAAGTCTCTGATTTACACATATACATATCACTTAATATTTCTATTACAAGTTCCTCTGTTCCATTAAATGCATTTATTGCCTTTTGTACATCATCTATAGTTTGATAATTAGTACCATTTATTTGCATTATATTTATTTTTTTCAATATTGCTGTTTCTATATTATCCTTTACACTTTTTTCTACCTGATAGCCTTTTTCAATTTCTGTTATATTTGAATTTATAGACTGTCCTTCAGAACCTGATATTGCTCCATCATAGAAGTAAAATTCTCCCATATTATATACTCCATATGTCTTTCCTTCTATAGTTGGACTATTTTCACTTGGTGCATCACTTGATACTGTTTCTGTATCTTCTATTTTTTTACCTATAGTTAATGTCCCACTATAGTTATAAATTCCATATGTTTTATTGCTTTTTAATGTTCCACCAGTTATATTTACTTTCCCAGATTTATTACTTTTGTAGTTATTTATTGCATATGAACTTGAACTTGTTATTGTTCCTCCTTCTATATTTATAGTTCCTTCTTCGTTATAATTATGATTATATATTCCAGCCGCACCACTACTTGTTACATCTCCACCTGTCATGTTGACTGTTCCTCCACTATAATTATATATACAATATGAACCAGTTAATGATGATGTATCTGATATTTTTCCTTCTTTTAGATCTATTCTTCCATTAGTATAATTATATATACAGACTCCTGATGTTGCACTTATGTTTGCACCATTTATTACTATTTTTCCAGAATTATGGTTATCTATAGCATATTTAGCAGTTGATATTATTGTAGCATTTGTTTGTTCATCTAATCCCTCACTATTTTCTAGCTCACCTATTTCTATTGTTCCTGAATTTGCATTATATATTCCATTTCCATCTGTACTTTCTATTGTTGAAGCTTCTATTTTCACTGTATTATCACTATTAGTATCATTATATATAGCATATGAATTTGAATTATTTACTGTAATAGTATTTCTACTTAAATTTAAAATTCCCTCATTATGTATTCCATGTGCATTAGAACCACTTACTTCTATATTTCCTCCTTTTATTGAAACTGTTCCTGTTCTACTATTATATAGACCATATCCATATGCGCCCTTTGATGTTATATTTCCAGATTCTATATCCAACTTTGCATTTTCATCATTATATACAACAATTTTCGCTGAATCTTTTTGTCCATCTAATTCACTTAATATATTTCCTTTTAATTCTTTACTAGAGTCTATTATTGTAAGATTTCCTTTATTTTTAATCACAGGACTAGCTGCTGTTGTAATTGAAAAACCATTTAAATCCATAGTTATGTTTAGTTTTTGAGGAATTTCTAATTTTTCTTTAGACTTAATAGAAAAATTAGATAATACTTTAATTATATATTTTTCATTTCCATCTAATGTTTCTAATTTGTTTTGTAAACTTTCTACTGTTGTAAATTTCTGTGTATTTCCCTCTTCTGTATCTGTTTCCTTTCTCAATTCAGCAATATTTACTTGTTGTAATGTTGCTGTTTCAGTTTTTTTATCTTCATTCTCATTTCTTATAACTTGATATCCATCCTCATTATCTGCAATACCTCCATAAATAGAATTTTTAATAGGTCCTGTTATTGCACCATCATAAAAGTAAAATGTTCCATTATTGTATACTCCATATTTTGTTCCATTTATACTTGGATTTACAGTACTTACTGTATCATCTCCTTTTTCTCCTAGTTTCAATATTCCAGCATGATTATATACTCCATAGTTAGCTGCAGTTATTATAGCATTTCCTTTTATATTTATAACTGCTTCATTAGATTTTTCATTTTGCATAGCATTACCTTTTTTACTTGTTATTGTACCTCCTTCTATATTTATTGTTCCTGCCTCTTTAGAATTATAATTGTATATGACTGTATTAATGCCTATTATCTCTCCACTTTTTATATTAATTGTTCCGCCATTATTATTTCTTATACAACAATATGTATTTGATGTCGTTTGTGATTCTATTTTTCCACCATTTATATCTATTATTCCTTTAGCCTCATTATATATTGTATGTGCTAAGCCTGAACAAGTTATAGTTGCATTATTTATTATTATTTGTCCAGTACTATAATTATCTATTGCTGGACCTTTGGATTCTATTGTAGTTCCTTCATTTATTTCTATTATTCCATTATTATTATTATATACACCATATGAACTTGAACCAGTTTCAGATATATTTACACCATTTATTTTTGATCTTTCTGTTTCATTTATATTAGTACTATCACTATATATTGCATAAGTATTTGCACCAGTTGTTGTTATTTTACCTCTATTTAAATCAATAATTCCTGTATTATCTATAACATGTACATATTCTCCTGATACTGTTATTGTTGTACCTTCAGTTTTTAATTCTCCTTCATTTTTTATTACGTATTTATATTCTTTATTTACACCTGATGTGGTATAATTAACTTTTATACCTTTACCTAAAATTAATTTTCCTTTAGAACCTGTTTCATCACTATTTTTTTCAGCAACATTATGTATAATCGTAGCACCTGTTGACCCAATTAAATTGTAGTCTTCATCTGACTCTGACTCTATTTCTGAATCTTTTTTAGTACTATCAACTATTTCTAATGTTCCTTCATTATATAAAGCCTCATCTGTCATAGCAAAAAATTTATGACCATTTAAGTCTATTTTTATATTTTGACCTTTTTTTATTTGTATTTGACGTGCTTGATATATATCTTTTAATACTTTTATTGTTATTTGATTATTTGAATTTTGTGTATTATCTGCTTTTTCTACTGCTTGTTTTAATGTTGAACATGTTGTTCCTTCTTCTGCATCATTTGTCATTATTTTTGCTTCTTCTTCTGGGTTTCCAAGTTTTACTAATTCAAATCCATCTTCTCCATTATATTGATATGTATCACTTACTAAATCATATCCTTTTTCTAATTCATTAATCGTAGTACCTATTATTTGGTATTTTCCTCCTATAAATTGTCCATCATAAATATTTAACTTCATTCTATTAGAAAGAATTGTCCATTTAGATTTTGCTGATTTTAAACTTGGTGAATTATCCTTAACATTTTCATCTTTCATTCCAATATTAATATTTCCAGTTGAATTATTCATACTTATAGCTTGTGATTTTGTTGATTCTAATGTACCTGATTCAATATTTACAGTTGTTTCTATATTTTCTGCAGAATATATTGATGCTCCAGTAGATTTTATACTTGTTTCTCCTTTTATATTTAATATTCCACCTCTTATATTAATTCCTTCTTTTTCGCTAGATTGTTCATTACTTAAAGTAGAATTGGTTATAGTCAAATGAATATCTCCCTTTTCACAATTAATTATTTCATTATCTCCTGTTATATTAATTGTACTTCCTGTTATTTCACAATTAGCTTTTTTTTCTATGTTAATAGCTTTGTCTTTTGTTGTAATAGTACTTTCGTTTATGTAAACATTAGAATCACTTCCATAAATATCAATACCTGCTGATCCATTATTAGTAATTTTACTTTTATTTATTATTATATCTGAAAATTCCTCTCTTACATAAATGCAATTATATTTTTCACTAGTCAAATTTGCACCTTCTAATGTTATTAATGAATATTTTCCATCATTATATATTTGATAATGATTATTATTATCAAAATTTCCACCTTTTACAATAGCATTTGCTAAACATTCCTCTGTTTTTACTCCATAATATCCACAAATTTCACCACCTGTTACTTTTGTTAAACCACCTTTTTCAGCTGTTCTGATAGCTATTCCAGAATTTGATGAACTTAATTCAATTTCTCCTTTATTAATATTTGATGTTCCTCCCTCTAAAGTTGTTATACCTGTATTATATTTATTTTTACTTGTTATTTTTCCTCCTTCTATATTTACTATTCCTCCATTATCTATTGCAGAATAATATTTATCTGATGTTCCATCCCTTTCTATTTGAATTGTTCCACTTTCTAATGTTAATTTTCCTTCTTGTTTTTTATTAAGTGTTATACTATTTATATTAAAAATTCCATCATAATTTATAGATGAAGAACTTCCTTTTTTATACATAAAATTTAAATAATACTTTTGGCCACCAGCTATATCTATTACTCCTTGTGCACTATCTTTACTTGATGATACACTTATTAAATTTCCATAATTTTTATTACTTACATTATTACTATTATCTGGATTATTTGTTATACTAACATATCCATTTCCTGCCTTAGATACTAAACTTGCATCTACAACTAAAGTATATTTTCCTTCATCATTTGTTAAATCTAATTCTAAATATCCTGTTGCAGTACTATTATCAGATGATCCATTATAGTGATTTACTATTTTTCCATCCTTATATTCAAAATAATTTTCATCTTTTTCATTAAATTTTTTCACTTCATTAAATTTTATCTCTTTTGATTCTCCTAGATTTTCTTCAGCATTATCATCACTTCCATTATATATTGTGTTATTAGTTGTACTTGTTATTTTTCCTGTTTTGTCATCACTAGAATCTACAATTTTTAGAGTACCATAATTTTTTATTACATATCCTTCAGAAGATGTTGTTAAAGTTTTTCCATCTAGGTCTAATATTATATTTTTACTTTTATCTATTACTATAGTATCTGTTTTACTTAGTTCTTTTTGTACTAATGTTATTGTTACTGGTTCTCCATCTTCTCCAAAATGAGTTCCGTACTGCATCTACTGCCTCTTGTAATTCTGTATATGTTGTACTTTCTATTTTTGCTTCAACCTCAGATATTATTGCTAGTGTAGCTATTTGTTGTTTTTCATTATCTGTATTATTATCAACTACTGATGTTGAATATGCAACTGGTAATCCATCTACTTCTCCTTCTATTGCAACTGGTTTTTCTTCTGATGTTTGACCATCTGTTTTATCCATATTAGCTGTAATTTTTCCATCATAAAAATTAAAAGTACCTTGTTTTATAATTCCTTTATTTTTTCCTATTATTGATGGTTGTAGTACTGATACATTATCATCATCTTTTCCGAATAGTTAATGTTGCTCCTTTTTTTACAAGAATTGCTGCTGTATTTTGACTTTCTAGTGAACCAACCATTATACTAGTTGTCTTATCCTCTGATTCATTTATTATTGTTAAACTTGCATCTTCATTTACAGTTAAAGTTGGCTCATTAATGTCTCTATTATTTACTTTTTTTCCATTTAAGTTTATAGTTATATTTTTGTTACTTATTTGGTTATTCTCATTATATATTTCTGCTATTATTTCAATTTCTGTATTTGAATTTTCTGGGCTTGCTTCAATTGCTTTATATAAGCTAGTATATTCTTTTCCAACCAATGTATCAGCATTAATATCTGTTTTAACTATTTTTGCTACATTTACTTCTTTGACTTCTGTAACATTTACTTGCTGAACTACACAGTTTCCTGCTGAATCCCATACCCATATATAATAATCTCCATTTTCACATATTCCATCTATTTCCATATCTTTTGATAATTCAGGACTTGCATTTCTGTGTATTGATATATCTTCATCAGTTAAATCAGAATCTGCTATTATATATGAATTTGGTTCATCTGTTTCACTTCTACTAATTCCATATTTTGCAAGCCCTGAAGCATCATCTGTTATTTGTGCTGTTATTTTTACTTCTCTATTATCTTCTTCACTTATACCAGTTTTAGTTATATTAGTTATTCCTGGTTTTTCTGTGTCAATATTATTTATAATTTTAAATGAAATTTCACTATCATTTTCATTTTTTGTTGCTTTAGCATATAATGTTGAATTCTTTGATATAGTCAAATCACCAGTATACTCTTGCCAATCTCCATTTACTTCTGTAATATCATTTTCATCAATAATACCTTCATTAGCCTTATTTTCATCATCAGTATTTTTTACAACTTCTCCAAGTTTATATTTAATATTTACTGTTGAATCTTGAGCATCAGGCCCTATTGTTAGATTTCCATCTTTATCTGCTCCTTTTAGTTTTGCTAAAACTTGTACTAATTCATCTAATTTTTCTCCAGATGCACCTTCAACTTCTGAGATATTAGCTATTATATTTTCCTTGTTATCGATTTTCACATCTAATTTCAAATTATTTATTGTTTTACTATATCCTTGTACAGCTTCTAAGTCTTTTATCAAAATTTGATATTTTTTATTTTGTATTAATTTACTTAAATCTACAATAACACCTTGACCTTGTGTAGAAAATGTTTTATCTTCAGATATTTCAATTTGTTCTCCTGATTTGATGTCAAATACATGTATCTCTAACCCAGATGTTTCATCACCTTCATTTAAATCTTTTGTAACATCTTCAATTGCTAGTTTTTTGCCACCTACAACACTTTCACCATCTTGGTTTACTATGTTTAATTCCATTTGAACATTATATGTTTTTCCAGTTTGTTCTGATGTTGTACCATCTTGTTCTGATGTTACATCATCTTGTTCTGATGTTGCACTATCTTGTTCTGATGTTGCACCATCTTGTTCTGATGTTATACCATCTTGTTCTAATGCTGTAACATCTGGTATTCCATTTTTTGCAGAAATTAGATTTTGAACTTCTAGTGGTTTATCTGTCATTTCTTTTATTAGACTTTTTACTTGTTCATTTATAGTTAGTTTTTCACCTATAGTTGCTTTTACAAAACAAGTAGTTGTTATAATTGTGAATATTAAAATTATACAAGTAAATATATTTCTCAATTTTCTAAATTTTTCCACTAGTAATTACCTCTCTTTCTTTTAAATCATATCTTTTATATATTTATATTAAAATAAATAATTTAATTATTCAATTCACCCTTTTCTCGCAATTTATCTGCATTTTTACGGAATAAGATGTTACTGATTTTTATTACTTTTTAATTAATTTTTTGTAATATATCAAACATAAAATAAACTCTAATTATTTTTTATAATTAGAGTTTATTTAAAAGTTGTATATCCGTAATAAATTTATAAATTACTCATCTTCATATGTTACACTAAATTCATTCAAAGGTAATTCTTCCCAATCATCATCTTCTTCAGATGTTCTTTTCTCTACTTTTATTTCTTTTAATACATATTCTATTTTATTTCCATTTTCATATATTGGTACATTAGCAAAAGTTTGAGAGTCATTTCCTATTATTTTAAGTGTGATTATATTTCCATTTCTATCTAATGCAGGAACTATTTCTCCATCTTTCTTTTTCATTAATTGAATTGTTGCCCTATAATTTTTTGCTTCTTCTTCTGACATTTTCCATACCTTTTTTGCAATTATAGATTGTACTTCAGCATTTTCATTATCATTTACTATGTCTAATATTATCCTACTTGGTACATATATTGTTGCTGTAACTGATTCATTCGTCCATATTGGAAATTCTTTATTTACTTTTATTATTGGACTTTGTACTATTGCTTTTAGTGTTTCTTGTAGTTCTTGTATAATGTTTTCTGCACTTGATTTAATTTTGCTTTTTATAATATTCATTTCTGATGTTATTTCAGTTTCATGTTCTGTTGTTTCTTCATTTATTTTTCCATCATACCAGTATACTGTTCCATTATTTTGTATTGCTTTTGGAGTTCCTTTTATTTGTGGTGTATTTTTATTTACAATTTTATCTTCAACTCCTATTATTAATGTTTTATTATTAGTTATAGCAAATCCTTTCGTATTTTCTATTTTAGCTCCTTCTGCACTTCCTGATGAGTCATCATTTTGTGATGTATCTATTATTGTTAACTTTCCATCATTTGTAAATAATGTTCCTGAAATTTCTGCTGTTAAATGATGTCCATTTAAATCTATTATTACCTCTGCATCTTTATCTATTGTTAATTGATTTACTAATTTTAAATCTGTATGTACAAGTATTTTTTCAGATACTCTGCTTGCTTGTTCAATTGCTGATTCCATATTATCATAATACATATTTCCTACTGATACTATATCTTCAGTATCTGAAATTGTTCCTAAAATTGCTTCAGTTTCTTCTTTGTTAATTTTTACTTTATGATTTTCTGGTGTCTTACTAACAACTCCATATATAGCTTTTACACCACCTTGTACTATACCATCATAGAAATTAAAAATTTCTGAATTATTGTATATTCCATATGTTGAACCTTTTACTTGTGGAACATCGTTTGATAATACTTGGTCATCTTCTCCCATTGTAAATGTTGCATTACTTCCATCTATATCTACACCATTTCCCTTTGTTGATTCTATGTTTCCACCTAATAATGTGAAAGTTCCTGATTTTATTTCTAATGCATCACCTTTTTCATTGTATATACTTCCACCTGTCATAGTTATATCACTTGTGCTTGTTCTACTATTTATATGCCTAATCGTACCATTTTCTATATTTAATTCTCCACTATTTTCAATATCATCAATCTTAACGTCTTTTCCATTAATTGTTAATTTAGTACCATCAGGTACTATTATTTCATTATCAAATGTTCCTCCAGTAAATTCTATTTCTGAATTATTTAGGTTTATACCCTCACTGAAAAATCCTTTAAAATGTCCTCCTGATATATTTAAATCTAAATTATATCCACATATACCATATTTTTTTCCAGATGAATTAGATTCTTCATCCATGGTAAAATCATTTATATTAATTGTAACTTTCTCTTTATCGTTTTCTTCTTTTGGTGAATATATATAATATTGATAAGAATATGTCTGATTTCCAGTAAAACCTGTAGTCTCTAATAATACTTTTTTAATATTTATATCTCCTGTTCCCTTAACATATATTCCATATTCTGTAATCCTATCAGTTTTTGTATCTAAGTAAATATTACCATTATTCCATTCTAGAGTACCTGTATCTGTATTATATATACCATAACTACATCCTGTAGTTATTATTAAATTTCCATTATTCCATTCTAATTGGTTAGTATTATTAATAATTTTTGTAAAATACTTATTATCTCTAACACTAACATAATTAATAGTTTCTAAACTTCCATTATTAATTATTAAGTGATTTTTATTATCTATGATTGTTGCAGATATTCCCATTATTTTTCCATTTTTTTCTTCGCTAGTATCTGTTATTTCTAAATTTCCATTATTTTCAATTGTAGTTTCACTAGAAGTTTCAAGTACATGACCATTTAAATCTAACTTCACTTTTGTATTTTCTGGGATTATTATAGTTTGAGATTCAGTCATATACATGTCTTTCAATAATTTTATTTGGTGTTCTCCATTTTCATTAAAACTTTTTATTTCATTAATTGCATCAGTTACAACTTGATACACTTCATTATCTATTTCCATTATATCTATTTTTTCCAATCTAGCTGTTTCTATATTATCATTCACACTTTTTACAACTTGATAATCTTTTTCAAGCTCTGTTATATTTGAATTTATAGACTGTCCTGTAGCACCTGATATTTCTCCATCATAATAATTAAATGTTCCCATATTATATACCCCAAATGTTTTTCCTTTTACAATTGGATTGTTTTCATTTGGTTTATTTTCTAATACAGTTTCTGTGTCTTTTATTTTTTCTCCCAGGTTTAATATTCCATAATAATTGTAAATTCCATAATTATTTTGACTTGTTATTTTTCCTCCTATTATATTTATTGTTCCTTCTTCATTACCATTAGTACCATTATTATATACTGCATATGAACTTGACTCTATAGTTACTCCTTCTTGTATTGTTATTGTTCCTGCTTTTTCATTATTAGAATTATTACCTATTCCTATATGATTACTTGTTAGTTCTCCACTTATTAAATTAATCGTTCCTCCTTTATTATTATATATGCCATATGCATTATTATATGATGATTGCATAGATATTTTTATATTCTTCATATCTATTGTTCCTGTACTATAGTTATATATAGAACTTGCTGATTTTGTGGTTATTTCTGCTCCATCTATTGTTATTTTTCCATTATCCTCATTATCTATAGCATAACTTGAAGTCTCTATTACTGTATTCTTTGTTTGTTCAGATGCTTCATCACTATTTTCTATTTTACCTATTTCTATTGCTCCTGCTTTTGCATTATATATTCCTGTTCCATTTGTATTTTTTATTGTTGAAGATTTTATTTTTACTGTTTTTTCATCATTGTCATTATATATATCATATGAATTTGAACCACTTACTGTTATTGTATTTGTACTTAACTCTAATTCTCCTTCATTCTGTATTCCACGTCCATTAGAACCACTTACTTCTATAGTTCCTCCACTTATTAAAACTTTTCCTGTTTTACCATTATATAAACCATATCCATATAAACCTTTTGATGTTATTTTTCCAGATATTATATTTAATTCTGCATTTTCCCCATTATGTACAACACTATTATATTTCTCTTTGGTTCCATTTACTTCACTTACTATATTTCCTGATGAATTTTCACTAGAATCCATTATTGTAAGATTTCCATTATTTTTAATTGCATAATCAATTGCAGTTGTAGCAGTGAAACCTTTTAAATCAATTGTTACTGTTAGTCCTTTAGGAATTTCCAATCTTTCTGTAGATTTTATAGAAAAATCAGCTAATACATCAATTTTGTATTTTTTGTTGTTATCTAATTTATCCAATTTCGCTTGTAATTTTTCTACTGTTTTATATTTTCCCATACTTTCTTGACTCTGTATATCTTTCAATTCGAAAATATCTACTTCATGTAATGTCGCTGTTTCAGTTTCTCCATCTTCATTCTTAGTTTTTATAATTTGATATCCATCCTCATGATCTGTAATAGCACCATAAATAGTATTGTCAATAGGTCCTGTTATTGCACCATCATAAAAATTAAATTTATCATCATTATATACACCATATTTTTTTCCTTTTATACTTGGATTTTCAGTATCTACTTCGTCTCCTTCTTCTTTTATTTTCTCTCCTAAGGTTAATGTTCCAACATGATTATATACTCCATATTTATCTTCACTTATTATAGTTCCTCCTGTTATATTTACTATTCCTTCCTTAGTGTAACCATTTTGTACACCATAATTCTTATTACTCTTTATTGTGCCCCCTTTTATATTTATTGTTCCTGGATCTTTACTATTATAATTATATATACCTGTACTATTCGATATTATCTCTCCATCTATAATATTAACTATTCCACCATTAGTATTTTTTATAGCACAATATGATGTTGACTGTGATTGTCCTTCTATTTTTCCTCCATTTATTTCTATTGTTCCTTTATCTACATTCTCTATACAGTCATCTGCTGAGCTTTTTATATTCCCTCCATTTATTATTATTTTTCCATTACTATTATTAGTTATTGCTGAGTTTGTTGATGAAATTTCTGTTGTCTCATCTATCTGTGTTTCTTCATCTTTCTGTTTTATGCTACCTATTTCTATCGTTCCATTACCATTGTTATATACACCATATGAATTACTACCAGTTGTTGATATCTTTACATTCTTTATTATTGATGTTTTCTTTTCGTCTGTATTCTCATCTGTATTTTCACCTGCATTTTCGCTATATACTGCATATGTATTTGTTCCATTTGTTGTTATCTTACCTCCATTTAATTCTATAATTTCAGTATTATCTATAACATGTATATAATTTCCTGATACTGTTATTGTTGCACCATCAGTTTTTAATTCTCCATCATTGCTTATTACTTTTTTATATCCTTTACTTGTACCTGATGCAGTATAATTAACTTTTACACCTTTACCTAAAGTTAATTTTCCTTTAGAACTTGTTTCATCACCATTTTTTACACCTACATTATGTATAATTACAGCACCAGTTGACCCAATTAAATTATAGTCATCATCTGACTCTGGCTCTGTTTCTAAATCAGTTTTAGTATTATCAATTATTTCTAATGTTCCTTTATTATATAAAGCCTCATCTGTCATAGCAAAAAATTTATTACCATTTAAATCTATTTTTATATTTTGATTTTCTTCTATTGTTATTTGATGTGCTTGATATATATCTTTTAATACTTTTATTGTTATTTGATTATTTGAATTTTGTGTATTATCTGCTTTTTCTACTGCTTCTTTTAATGTTCCATATTTTTCTCCTGATTCTGAACCATTTTTTATTAATTCCGCTTCTCCTTCTGCTTCTCCTAGATGTATTTCTTCAACATCTTTTCCACTTTCATCTGTATATTTACTATTTACTAAATCACATCCATCTGCTAAATTATCAATTGAAGCACCTATTATTTTATATTGTCCACCTATTAACTTTCCATCATAAAAATTCAAATTCATCATATCAGAACGAATGGTCCATTCTGATATTGCTGATTTTAAAATTGGTGAATCTGTATGTACTTCTTCATCTTTTTTCCCAATATTAATATTTCCGTTTGCTTTATTCATAACTATAGCCTGTAAATTTGTTGATTCTATTTCTCCTGATTCAATGTTTACAGTTATATCTGAATCTTCACTAGAATATATTGCTGCTCCTCCTGATTTTATTTTTGTTGTTCCTTTTATATTTAATGTTCCAGCATACATTATAATTCCTTCACGTTTACTTGCAGATTTTTCATTATTTAAATCTGAATCTATAATTGTTAAATTTGAAGTTCCTCCTGAACAATTAATAATTCTATTATTTCCTGTTACATTAATTGTAGAACCTGTTATTTCACCATTAACACTTTTAGATATATTAATAGCATTACCACCTGTTGTAATATCACTATTCTTTATAACAAAATTTGAATCATCTGCAACACAATCTACACCGATTATTTTGAACATTAATTATACATGTATCTATAATTGTTTCTGAATTTGTTGCATCTATATAAACACAACTACCATTACCCTCTTTAGTTAAGTTTACATCTTTTAACATTATTAATGAATATTTACCATTGTTATATATTTGATACCTACATTGACTGTCAAAATTTCCACCTGTAATATTAGCATTTGCTGAACATTCTTCTGTTCTTAATCCATAATATCCTTTTATATTACCATCTGTTATATTTGTTATACTATATTTTTCAGCTTCTTCTACTGCTATACCAGAAGATGTTGATGTTAATGTTATTTCTCCACCACTTATATTTGATGTACCTCCATTTAATGTTTTTACTCCTATTGCATATTTTTGCTCACTAGTTATTTTTCCACCTTCTATATTTACTATCCCTTTATTTTCTATTGCAGAATAATATTTATCACTATTTCCTGCTTTGTCAATTTCTATTATACCACTTTTTAGTGTTAATTTTCCTTCTTGTTTTTTGGTAAGTGTTATGTTTTTGATTTTTAACTTTTCTTCAAACTTATCAGATGTGGTACTTCCCCTTTTAAATTTTAAATTTAAACAATATTTACGTCCACCAGCTATTTCTATTGTCTCTTGTGCAGTATTTTTACTTGATGAAAGATTTATAATATTTCCATAAGTTTTTGAACTTATATTATCACTATTATCAGGATTATTTGTTAAACTAATGTATCCATATCCTGATTTTGTTGACATATCTGCGTTTACAGTTAAAGCATATTTTCCTTCTTTACCAGTTAAATCTAACTCTAAATATCCTGTAGCAATAGAATTTGTAGAATCTTGATCATTATTATTTACTATTTGTGTACCATCATAATAAAAACCATATTCATCATCTTCGCTAAATTTTTGTACTTTATCAATATTTATTGTTTCTTCTTCATCTGGTTTTTCTTCATCTGGATTTTCCTCATCATTTTCTACACTTCCATTATATATTGTGCTATTTGTTGTACTTGTTATTTCTCCATTTTGGTCTGCACTTGTATCTACAATTTCTAAAGTACCATAATTTTTTATTACATAATCTGTTGATGATGTTGTTAGTTTTTTACCATCTAAATCCAGTTTTATGTTTTTACTTGAATCTATTACTATTGGATCTTTTTTATTTAATGAATCTTGTACTAATGTTATTGTTACTTGTTCTCCATTAGTTCCAACATAAGTTCCGAGCTGCTTTTATTGCTTCTTCTAATTTTGTATATGTTGTACTTTCTATTTTTGCCTCAACTTCAGATATTATTGTTAGTGTAGCTGTTTGAATTTTTTGATTATCTTTTTCACTTTCAGTTATTGATGTTGAATATGCAGCTGGCATTTCATTTACTTTACCATCTATTGCAAGTGGTCCTTTTTCTGTAGATGTTTCATTATCTTCTTTGTTCCTTTGAGCTGTAATTATTCCATCAAAAAATTTAAAAGTACCTTTATTTATAACCCCTTTTTCTTTTCCAACTACTGATGGCTGAACTCCTGATACATTTTCATCATCTTCTCCGAAGTATTAATGTTGCACCTTCTTTTACTAAAATTGCTGCTGTATTTTCACTTTGAAGTGAACCAGAAATTATACTACTTGATTCATCATCATTTTTATTTACAATTGTTAAACTTGATCCTTCATTTACAGTTAAATTTGGTTCACTAGTGTCCCTATTATTGACTGTATGTCCATTTAAATTTATGGTTATATCTTTATTGTTGCTAATTTGATTATTTTCATTATATATTTCTGCTATTATTTTAATTGATGTACTTGAATCATTGGGACTATCTTCTAATGCACTATATAAGCTTTTATATGTTTTTCCAATCAAACTTTTATGTTCATCATCTGTTTGAACTATCATAGCAACATCTTCTTCATGAACTTCTGTAACATCTATTGACTTTGTTGCACTGTTCCCTGCTGAATCCCATACCCATATATAATATTTTCCATTTTCACATATTCCATCTATTTCTATATTATCTTCTAGTTTTGGATGTGCATTTCTGTGTTCTGATATATCTTTTTCAGTTAAAGCTGAGTCTGCTATTTTATATGTGTTTGGTTGATCTATTTCACTTTTACTAATTCCATATTTTGCAATTCCTGAAGCATTATCAGTTATTTGAGCTGTTATTTTTACTTCTCTATTATTTTTTTCACTTACATAACCTTTACTTATCTCACCTATTTGAGGATCCTCTTTGTCAATATTATTTATAATTTTAAATGAAATTTCACTTTCTTCATTTTCCGTTCCCTTTTTTATTGCTTTAGCATATAATGTCGAATTTTCTGATATAGTAACATTATTATCATAGTTTTTCCATTCTTCATTTTCCTCTACATTATCATTACCTTCAGTACCGTCATTCTCAGTATCTTTACTATCTATAACTTTTCCTATTTTGTACTGAATATTTACTGTTGAATCTGAATCTTCAGGTCCAATTGTTAATTTCCCTTTATCATCTATTCCATGCAATTTTGCTAGAATTTGTCCTAATCCTTCTAGCTCTTTTCCAGATATATCTTCAACTTCTGAAATACTAGCTATTATGTTTTCCTGATCATCAATCTGCACATCTAATTTCAAATTATTTATTGTTTTACTATATCCTTGTGCAGGTTCTTCATCTCCTATCAAAATTCGATATTTTTTATTTTGCACTAATTTATTTAACTCTACAATAACACCTTGACCTTGTGTAGAAAATGTTTTATCTTCAGATATCTGAATTTGTTCTCCTGAATTAATGTCAAATACTTGTATCTCTAAACCAGGTGTTTCATCACCTTCATTTAATTCTTTTGTAACATCTTCAATCTTTAGTTTACTGCCACTTGTAACACCTACACCATCTTGGTTTACTTTGTTTAATTCCATTTGAACATTATATGTTTTTTCAGTTTGTTCTGATGTTGCATCATCTTGTTCTGATGTTGTACCATCTTGTTCTGATGTTGCACCATCTTGTTCTGATGTTGTACCATCTGGCTCTGATGTTGCACCATCTGGCTCTGATGTTGTACCATCCTGTTCTAATGCTATACCATCTGGTATTTCATTTTTTGCAGAAATTAGATTTTGAACTTCTAGTGGTTTATCTGTCATTTCTTTTATTAGACTTTTTACTTGTTCATTTATAGTTAGTTTTTCACCTATAGTTGCTTTTACAAAACAAGTAGTTGTTATAATTGTGAATATTAAAATTATACAAGTAAATATATTTCTAAATTTTCTAAATTTTTCCACTAGTAATTACCTCTCTTTCTTTTAAAATCATATCTTTTATATATTTATATTAAAATAAATATTTTAATTATTCAATTCACCGTTTTTCTACAATTTGCCTACATTTTTACGGAATAAGATATCACTGATTTTTATTACTTTTTAATTAATTTTTTGTAACATATTGA
>CANPWE010000003.1 GCA_947581895.1 uncultured Clostridia bacterium
CTGATTACCTAAATAGAGAACAAAAGAAAACAAAAATAAAATATCTTGTAAATGTATGCTTACAGAAAAAAGAAAAAGAAATAAAAAATATTGGAACAACTCGTTATCCAGTATGGGCAAAAAGATAGTTATTTATTTCGATATTTTATCCAAAAGTACCGGATAAAGTATCGGATAAATTTCAAAAAGTATCGGATAAATTTCCGGATAATTTTATCTAATAAAGTGATAATGAATGAAAATCAAATGTTTAAAAGCTTAGAACAATAGTTGATTATCATTTTATGGAATTAATTAATGACAAAATTTAAAATAAGTGATATATTAAAAAAGAATATTGTAAAGGAGTAGAATGTTATGATTAAAGAAAAATACGAAAATTGGGCAAAAGAATTTATGGAATCATGGAAAGATTTAGATTGGAAAAAAACTCTAGATACATTAGACAAAGATGTAAAATATTATGAAAATCCAATTGATGCACCATGTGCAAACTTTGATGAAGTAACAAATCTATGGAATGTAGTTGCTGATAATCAAAAAGATATAAGCTATAAATTTGAAATATTGTCTTTTAATGAGGAAACTTGTATAATAAATTGGCAAATGACTAGGACTATGACTAAAACAGATACAAAACAAGAAATAGATGGTATTTTTCAAGTATCAGTTAACGATGAAGGAAAATGTACATATTTTAAACAATGGAGATTTACAAGATAGAAAGGTGGACTAATAATGAAGTTAGAAAATAGAGTAGCTTTAATTACAGGTTCTTCTTCTGGAATAGGTAAAGCTATTGCTTTATTATTTGCAGAAGAAGGGGCAAACGTAGTAATATGTTCTAATAAATCAAAAGAAGATGGGAACAAAGTATTACAAGAAGTTAAAGAAAAAGGATCTGATGCAATTTATGTTCAAGCAGATTTAACAAAAGAATCTGATATAAAAAATATGTTTAATCAAATTAAGGAAAAGTATGGAAAATTAGACATATTAATTAATAATGCAGGAAGAACTTTCAATATTCCATTTAAAGAGATAACAGAAGAATCTATAACAAGAGATATCAATACTAATTTAACATCTGCTATTCTCTGCTCAAAATATGCAACAGAATTAATGGATAATGAGGGGTGGATTGTAAACACATCTTCTATAAGAGGTATAGATTATTCTGGAAGAGCAGGAATTATTGGATATTGTTCAGCAAAAGCTGGCATTAATAGTTTTACTAAAACTTTAGCAATGGAATTAGCTCCAAAAATATATGTAAATGCTGTAGCACCAGGATTTGTATACACAAATTATATGAACACAGTAACAGATGAAATGAAACAATCGTGGTTAAAAAATATTCCAATTAATAAATTTATAGAGCCGAGAGAAATTGCAGAAGTTTATTTAATGTTGGCTACATCAAAAATATTTACAGGTTCAATTGTTACTCCAGATGGAGGGTATTCATTATTAAACAGATAATTAACAGGAGCATTGTTGCTCCTGTTATGTTATATTATTTTTTTAATATTCAATATTCCAATCATTATCTTTCTTTTTAAATTCGTCTATATCAAGTTGTTTTTCAAAATTAAAGTTAGTATATGTTTCTTTCTCAAAATCTCGTATAAGTTCATCCTCGGATGGATATGAAAACTTATGGCATATCCATTTAATAAATCTTTTTATTGTTATTTTAAATTTATCAATAATTTTATTTAATTTTTTGTTTTCTTCCTTCAATTTATGAATTTCTTTTTTATATTGATGTTCCATATCATAAGCTTTACTTTCAAATTTAAGTTCTAGTTCTTTTTCATCGTTTTCAAGTTTCTCTCGTAATAGGCTATTTGAAAGTTTTAAATTTGTGTTATTTTCTAGCATTTTTATATAATCTTCTTTAAAATTTTCTGCAAAATCTACTGTGTTTACTTGTTTAGTTAGTTCTTTATGCAATGCTTTATTTTCTTGATAAAGTTCTTGTATTAGTGCATCTCTAGGTTTTATTATTTCATTTTCTATTTTTTCATCACGGTTAAATATTGCTCTTTTAAATTCTCTAATATTAGGTGTTTTTGGTAATTCTAAAGTTATATTTTCTAATACCTTTTTAGTATTTTCAAAATTAGTTATTTGCTTGTAGTTCTGTATTGTTTCGTTTTTTCTTTTTGTTTCTTCAACAGGTAATCCTCTTTGTAAGTCAAAACCTTTACTTGTTATATATTCATGAAAGGCATTTTGCAAGTTTCTATAACTATCTCTACCTTTCCAAAAGTCCCTACAACATACTTTATCTATCTCTTTTCCATTTTTATCTTTTGTATGAACTACTGGAATGTAAATCAAATGCATATGTGGGGTAGTTTCATCAAAATGTACTACAGAAGATATTATATTTTTCTCTCCAAGATTTTTATAATTACAAATAAAATTATAGCTTTCCTCGAAATATCTTTTAGTTTCTTCTATTCCAATTGTATCAAAGAATTCTTTATCTGATGTAAATATCATTTCACACATTATAATGCTATTACTTCTAATTTGACCTTGTAAATTGTATTTTTCCCTTAGTTTGTCAAATTCTTTTATATAAGTTAATTCGTTTTTCCTAAAATAATAGTTAATGTTCGATTTACTGATATTTATTTCCTTATTTGAATGATTTTTTGCTTTTCTATCATTATGAACACATATTCCTATAGCTTGACTCCTTGTTAACTTTTCATTTCTGACTATTGCATAACTCATTGCTCCGAAGTCCTTTCTTGCTCGAAACAAATTTATTTGTCTAACACACTAGACAAGTTTGCAATTTTTTATCTGTAATCGGCAAAGCCTTAACAGCTAAAAAATTGCAAACTTATCCGTGTGCTCTGCGAGGCTTTCCTAAAAATGCCTTAACATTTTTAGGCTATAATTTATAATGAAATTCTCATTATAAATTATAGTGAAATTGTCCATATAGAGTATGGCTGACAATTTCATAAAAAAGCTATGCTTACGAAGTTACTGCTTCGTTATCATAAGCAAAGTTAGCATATAGAAAATCAAGTGAGCTATCCTCGTAATTTCTTCCTTCATAAGAAGTCGTATTTTTCTTTGAAATAGAAATGTTTGTGTTTCCTAAATTATTATATAAGCAAATCATCAAATAATTTTTGGCATTTTGTATATTAGGTATATTTTTCAATATATCTAATAACTGTATTAAATTTTCTTTTACTATAAGTTTTAATTTATCTAATATTTTATAGTGGTTAACCGTTACACTTCCAACTTTTAAAGTATCTTTATAATATAGATCATCAATAACATCTTCTAAAATACTTTTTTCTTCTTGTGTAAATTCCTCTAGTTTGCATTTATCTTTTATTTCTTTTAAACGAAGTTCATCATCACTATTAAGATTGATAGAATCAGTATTGATTTTATTAGTTTTGATATTATTAGCATTGATTCCTCGTAAATTCTCCGATTCAAGATTCGTAATATCTTCGTTTTCAGAATCGTAATTTTTACGAGTCAAGAAACGTAAATTTTCCGTTTCTTCATGTTGTATTTTTCCAACATATATCAAATTAGGCTTTCCTAAGCCTTGTCTTTTCTCTTGTACAAGTCCTACTTCATTTAATTGTTTAAATGCTTTTGTTGCAGTTTTATCAGACAAATTCAACTTTTCTTGTACTTCTTCTCTTGTAAAAATTAAATATATATTTCTTTCTCCATCAATCCAATGATTTTTTTGTGATAGTGATAATCTATCTAGTAAAAAAGCATATAATATTTTACTATCTGAATTTAGTTTATCTTTATATAAAGAACTTACAAATAGTTCTTGTGGTATTTTATAATACGAATTTTCTAAATATTCATTATCTTTATAAGGTTTAAATTCCATAAAAAGTTCTCCTTTCTGTTTATTTGAAGAACTTTAAAACTACTTGATATATTTTTTTGAAACTTTCTTGAAACATTTTAAAAATTTTCTTGAAACTTTTTCTTGAAGAAAATAAGCAAATTTTATAGAATTTTTCTGAACTCAAAAAAATTATGCTATTCTTCATTTTAATTGAAAAATAGCATAATTCATAGTTTTTGAATTTTATTAAATTCTCTTGAATTACCTTAAAAAAGGTAAAAAAATGGTCGAGGCGAGGTGCCTCTTGAATTGCCATTTTTCTTTATATATCAACACTTTCAAAGAATCTCTCATTATTGTTGAATTTTTTTGTTGAAATTTTAACACTTTGTATATCGCTGAATTTCATCGAATTCTGTTTAATTTTTTATAATCTTCTTAAAACTTTTTCTTTAATTATTTTTAATCTTTTCTTTCATAAATTAGTTGTATAACAACAACTACTCTCTACTATTGCAAATACATAATCCTACTTTGAAAAATCAACTCCAAAAATCTCCTTGCCCATTAAATATTTCTCCACATTTTGATTTTCAGAACTTTCAAACTCCGTATCAACATCAACATAATATTGCATTGTAATAGTAATATCAGAATGACCAAGTATCTTTTTCAAAACTGCAGGTGCAATTTTAGCTTCAGCACACCTTGTAGCGAAAGTCCCTCTAAGCATATGAGTATGAACATCAGTCTTTCTAACGAATTTTCCCTTTGAATTAATTTCCTCATATATACCAATCCCAAGTTTTAAAGCAATCCTCTTTAGATTGCTATTTATAGAATTTTCAATATGCATTGTTCTATCTTCTTTACAAAATAACAAATGATTTTTATTTTCAATCTTATGCTCTAAAGCCGACTCAATAATCTGCTTACTAATATTAGTCATACTTAAAGTTCTCTCTCCATTTTCAGTTTTAGCAGTTTCTCCAATTATTGCCTTACCTTTAATATTCTTCGTTTGAGTTTTCCTTACATAAATTTTCTCATTTTCTAAATCAATATCTTTCCCATAATCTAAAACTAAAGCCTCGCCAATTCTCATACCTGTACTTAGTAATAATAAAATCAAATATTTATTAGGACATTCCTCATAGCTAACCGAATTTAAATAATCAACTAACTTCTTCTGTTCCTCAATAGTTAAAGCCTTCCTATGATGTCCCTTATACTCACTCTTGGGCTTTTCAACACGTTTCCAACCAGTCATAAAATTATCTGTTATTATATTCTCATATGTTGCTTGTCCATACCCCATACATATTAATTCATACACTTGCTTTATTGTACTTTTAGAATACATTTTCAAGCCTTCCAAATACTTAATTACATCTTCTCTTTTAACTTTCACTATTGGCATATTTGCAAATTTTTCCTTTTGCAATTTTTTTAATGTATCAGTCTTTCTCTTATAAGTAGCCTGTTTTATCTTACCTAAGTTATAATCCTCATCTAAAACACTTTCAACCAAATCAACTATAGTTTTATTGCTTTTAGTAATAATTTTAATGCCACCATTCTGATCCATTTTCAACTTTTCAGTTAATGCCTTATTAAAAGCCTCACTTTCATCTTTACCAACAAAAGTTTTTGTTCGTACCTTTCCAGTTGTTGTATCTCTTCCAACAGTGAGTATAGCTTTTGGTGTTACTATAAAATAGAAATTCTCACATTCTACATTATTCTCAAAAACCTTACCATTCTCAAACTTGCTAATATTCCTATATTTGCAAGTATCTTTGTATTTGCAATTACTGCAAATTTCCTTACTAGATAATTTGGTACTTTTATCTTTTATTCTCTTCAAAAGATAAGTACCAGATGTTATTCCTTTAATTTTCAATGTACTTCCGTCCTTTCATAAAATTTCGGAAATACCTTGCATATTTTGCTTTTATGGTGTTATAATAATGTTATAAACATTTATGCAAGGAATTTCCTTGTAGCTCGAAATTTAAATGTTTTCTGAAGGTTTAAATAGTCGCATATTTAAATCTTCATTTTTTTCTTTAGTAATTAACATTTTCGTTACTTTTAAAATACTCCTTAAATGATTCTTCCATAACAAGCCAAGACTTACCAATTTTTTTAGCAGGAAAATCCTTTTGGTGAAATAGTGCCAAGCAAGTTTGATTTCCTATCTTTAGTGCCTTTCTAATATCTTTTGTTTCCAAAAATGTTATGCCATTTAATGTTTTCATAACTGCATTCCTCCTTCTTTTGAATTTTGACAAATATTAATTTATCAATGTTTTTCCCTGTTTTAAAATATTTTATATTTCTATTGACTAATTATAGGATTAGCCTTATAATATCAGTGAGAAATATTTAAATACTTTTCAAGTTCACATTCATTATACAATGGTCTTTATATAATGTCAACAAATTTTGAAAAGTTTTTTATTTTTTCTAACAAGAAATTTTTAAGGTGAGATTATGAATGTTTTTAATAATAAAAAGAAAGAAAGTATATCTGTTATCCTAGACGCATTTCAAGATGCAGAAACTATTGACACATCTTTATACTTACATAAATCAAAGATTGTTTTGCCTAAGGGTAATAAATTTTTACATATACAAGAAATAAATTTAAATCAAGATATAAAAGAAGATAAATTTGAACGTGCAGTACTTACAAGGCACTACGGTACATATCTTATAACTTTTTTAAATGCTGATTTTTCAAATGCAGAGAATGCATATAATACCTTTTTTATTTACTATGGAATTGAAGGTTTTGAAACACCAAGTGTTATGAAAGAGGAATTTCCAAAAGAATATGCATCAAGATACAGTTCAACAAAAAAGTTTTTAGCTTACTACAATATGGTTTTTGATTTTTACAAAGAAGATTATCAAGACTTTCAAAGTAGTATAAGAAAAACTGTAGATTTTGTATTCAACCTTCACGGAAGTAATAGCTGTTTAGATTTAGATAGATACTCAAAATTCGCTGCATATTCAGCTTCTATTGATTTAATAGGTCAATTTGATGGAGATATAAAACTTGGACTTGTAAACAATATAAACTCAAAATATGATGCAAATTTTACCAAATTAACTCTAAAGCAAACTGAACAACTTGCTTATGACATATCTGATAAGAAAATAGATGTTGGAATACATTCTATATATGAAACTACATCCCATTTTGCACTGGCTTATCTTGCATTAAGTGATTTAATACAAAAGTCAAAGAAGAACATCAATATATGCCAAAATTGTGGAAGATATTACGTGCAAAGTTCAGGTAAAGAAGTTTATTGTGATTTATTTAATTTAGATGGTACACCATCTTGTAAAGTATATGCTTCTCGTAAAGCCTATGATATTAAAGTATCAGAAGACGAAGCTGAACTTGCGTATAAAAGAGATTATCAAAGAAGAATAACACAAGTTTATCGTGCTACTGGAGATGAAAAACAGGAATTGAAAAAAAATTATTTATTTTGGAAATCGCGTGCAAGAGAACAATTGAAATTATATAGACATGGAAAAATTACTAAAGAGGAATTTTGTAAATGGATAGAAGAAAATAAAGAACTGAAAGGTGATTAAGACAATGCGAAGATTAAACATATTTATTGATGAAAGTGGAGATTTTGGATTTGTAGATGGCAGTTCTGATTTATATGCTGTTTCTTTTACCATGCACGAAAGTGTAAATTCCATTTCAGATGAATTAAATTATTTAAACGAAAAATTAAAGAAATTAGATTATGATGGAATGATACATTTAGCTTATTTAGTAGCTAAAAGAGGAGATTATTCTCATTTTTCTCTAGAGAAAAGGAAAAGTATCTTCTGGGCAATATTCTACTTTTCTGTTAGATCAAAAGTTAAAATAAGAACAATTATAGTTGATAAAAAATACATAAATAAAAAGACTCAATTAAATATGAGTTTAGCAAGGGAAATCAGTAAATTTCTAAAAGATAATGCTGAATATATCAATTCTTTTGATAAAGTAGTAATTTACTATGATAATGGACAAGAAACACTAGCTACATTACTAGATGCAGTATTTGCTACAAATCCTAATGTTGAAAGAAGAATTGATTTTGACCATAAAGAAAAGAGATTATTTCAAGTTTCAGATATGTTGACTGTTATTGATAAATTGGACTATAAAAGAAAAAACAAGTTGCCTTTTACTAAGGCTGAAAAGTACTTCTTTAATGGTAAAGATTTTAGACAAATTATAAATTTATTAAAGAATAAAAGAATTTAAAGTTAATAAAAAGCCATTCAGTAAATGAATGGCTTTTACTGACGCTCAGCGTCAGCACGGGTCAGGTCCTACTTAAGCTTAGCTCTTTCAGACCCAGTAGAATAATATCTACAATAAATATTATTCCTAATTTATTTAATTATACACTATTTTTTTTGATTTGTACATAATTTTTTTAGAAATTTTATAAATTTTCTTATGTATGTAGTTGAATGTCAAACCAATCTGCTTCATCACTAATTAGCCATTCTAACGCTCTCCTTCTTTCTACAACAACAGAATGATTCAAATTTCCAATAGGGGTTTCCGGATGTATTTGTTTTTCTACACATGCCCAATGATAACAATAAAACAAATCTAATGCATCCATAATTTTCTCTTTTTTTATTAATTTGGGTTTACATGCTATATCATTCATAATATTCTTTATTTCATACATTACCATATCTACATTGCATATATTACTTGCATCTAAAGCATATTTATCCGCTTTATAACCAACAGCCCACAGCAACATAAATACACATTCGTATGTCCAAGCAACATCTATCACATCTTGTTTTGAAAAATTATTTTCCATGATCCTTCGTTCTTTATCTAAAAAATCAGATTCATTTCCTTTACATTTCTTCATGACATCTAACATTATATTAACTGATTCCTCATAATTCTCACCATTGTTTATAGAACAGGCAACTTGAATAGCGGTAAAAGCAGCAATGATTCTTTTCATTATTTCATCTTCACTTTTAAAAGTAACTTCCTCAACTGATTCCAGTAATGAAAAGTGTTCATTTACCATAACTCCTTGCTCTCTTAATTTTTCTATAGTTTTCTTTCGCCTTTCCTCTGGCGTTATTACTTTATTATTAAACATACCAAACAATCCCATCTTAATATTCCTCCTATGTTTTATTTTAATCTTTAATTTTTTATTTCAAAAATACATTTACCCCTCAAGGTCACAATCAATCGCAAAATTTTCACTACCATTTACCCAAGCAACAATTTCATGACCACCGTAACACATAGTCGTTCATTTCGTTATCCATATATGCGTGAAAACTAAAACTAATAGCATCTGCTGAACTATAATTTGATTTTAAATCATCGTATGATGATGTTATAAAAATGCTCACTATACCCAGGTCATTTCTTACACTTTCTATTGTATAAGTATTTCCATTACCATCCTTTTCTTCCCAGTTAATACACATACTCAGTGCAAAATTCAATAATTCATCAATAACCTCATTTTTCATTTCATTTATCTTTTTTAAAGTTTCCATGTATAAATCTATTTCATCATCGTCAAATTCAGGTATTGTAATTTCAGGTTTATAATCTCCAAATTCTAACTTATCACACTCGACTATTGCATCATCGTCATTGTCTTGCATATAGAATTTTACTTTACCCAATTTAGCATTCTGAAATTCAAATTTGGGTTCTCTTCCGCCAAATGTACTTATAATATCGACTGTTATTGCATTTCCATATAATAATTTTGAGCATAATTCAATAAATAGAGTGAGATTTTTATTTGCAAGTTGTTTTATTTCATCTTTATACTGAACATTGCAAAAATTATATTCATATTTTAAATTATCAGTATTATCATTAAAAACTATTACTAAACCATTTTCATAGAAGTACGCATAATAATTACATTTTTCTTCTTTATTTTCAGTGTTATAGCATACATAGTTTTCCTCTTTTATAGTATCTGAAATTTTGTATGCCTTATTTTTTATTTTATTGCATTCCTCTAAATAGATAGTATCATAATTAAATTGTTGTTCTTTTAATGTTTCTACTAATGGCTCTATTATGTCTGGAACATCATCATTACCTATATTATCAATTTTTTTCTGTATTTGTTTATACAATAGCGAGTTTGATGAATTTGAAATTGTTTGCAGATTCTCCTTATTTATGTGATTAAGCACACTTAAAAGCTTATTGATATCTGTTATTCCTTTTTTCACAACACAATATTCAACAATACAATGCAATAATATTTTGTCTCCATGATTTGTTTTCGATATAATATTATCAACAAATTTTATGGAAGCTTTGCTTTTACAAGACTGTAACTTTTCTTTTGCCTTTATTTTTAAATAATACATTGGTAATAGCCTTTCGTTAATTTTTTCAGAAGCATTTTGGGTTATAAAACTATTCCAATCACGCACAGAAAACATATTTTCTAAATTATTTTTGTATGTTTTACTGGTTATATCTTCTTGCAGATTTTCTGATTTTTTTATAATATCTATACCGTTTAAATTTTTTATCATAAAATCATGACATATCTCATAACCACTTACTTTACATATTTGTGTTACACATATTGCATAGTTCGGATTATTTCTAAATTTGATTGTTGCAATCATACATACATAATCATCGTTTCCATCCGCTGATTTACCTTTAAATTCTATTGTTTGAATGCCCTTTATTATCAACATTATAATATTTTGAATTTGACGATGAATATTCTTCAAATCTAATACCTTTTTCACTATAATATTTTGTTTTTGCAGTTATAATATCAAAAATTTGTCTTTCATCTGAAATTGTATTTATTCCAAAAGTAGAAAGGTTAGATTTAGCAAAAAAGTCATAAGAATTTTCTTTTTGTTCTTCATATACTGATAACAGTTTTATATTAAAACAGACATCTTTCAATGTAAAACTTAATTTCTTATAAGTAGCATTATTTAATTCTAAAATTTTCTTGAATTTCTCGTCGTTTTGCTCTTTGGGTTTGTCATTTTCTGTACTATTTTTCTTTTTGAATATGTCAAATAGTCCCATATATAGTTTCCTCCTATAATAATGTTAAGTTAAATTTCTTAACTAATACTTAGATTTTTAATTTTGTAAAATTTCGTAATTTAATAAATAAATTTCATCATCTAAACTTAAAAGTACAACTTCATCACCAACATGTGTATTCTTTTGTACTTTTGATAATCCAATAAAGAATAGATTTTGACTGATACCATGCACTTTATGTGCTCTCATGTTTTCACTAATCCAGTCTATTTTACCAATATAGCATTCATAATTATTATGCTCAATCAGTTTCTTTTTCGTTACATAATCGACTAATACTACTACAGGGTACAAAAATGAAACAAATAATTCTATGAGTGGTCCAATTTTTATGACACTTCTAGCCTTAATTACAAATGTAAAGAAAAAGTATAATAGCAAGAATGATATAATACACCAAAGAAGTGCTACACTAAAGAGAAATAGATATTCTAAATTTAGCTTTTGATTTATTTTCTTATGTATATTAGTTACATCTCCAATTCTCTTTATATTTCCGTTTTCACTTGCAACCGCTAATATATTATTTTTTTCATCTACAGTCATATGTATCCCTCCATTTCTTAAAATTATTTTTCAGCATGTACTACTCTTTATATTATAATTATATCATTACTTATAATATTTAGCAAGGATGCTTATAGGGAAGTTACTAGATAATGGTTTTTGTTAGAAAATGCTTTCAAGCTCAACAATACCAATAGTTTCATTTGAAATTTTTTAAAAATAATTTTCAATACTTATGTAACTAAAAAATGCTTGAAAGCATTGATACTACGTTTCAAAATTTAAAACCATTATCTAGTAACATAGGGAAGATTTTGTAAAAAGTAAGAGCGTAAAACCAATTATTTGCAATGGTTTTACGCTCTCAATTTAGAAAATCATTTTTTTGTCCTAGATGCTTAGAATAAGGCCAGGACACTTTTAAATACAATCTCTACCACATATCTAATTCTTCTTCCTCATCAATCGTAATTTCATGTTCAATTTGTTCCTCAACCCTAAAGTTCATATTTGTTTCCTTTTGAAAATCTCTAATTAGCTGTTCTTCAGATGATACCGAAAATTTACTACATATCCAAGTAATAAACTTAGATACTGTTACTTTGAATCTATCAATTATTTTATGTAGTTTTACATTTTCATTATCCAAATCATCTATTATATCATTAAATTTCTTCTTAGTTTTCCTTATTTCCTTATCATACTCATTTTTCAATTTTTCTGTTCTAGTTTCAAATTCTTTTTCTAAATCCCTGCATCTTGTTTTAAGTTCTTGATTTTCTTTTAATATTTCATTTTTCTCTTTTTGATACTTTTCTGCTATATCAACTACTTTGGCTTGCTTTGAAAGTTCTTTGTGTAATACTAAATTGTTTTGATAAAGCTCCTCTATTAAATCGTCTTTTGGTTTTATTATTTGTTCTTTTATTTTTTCATCTCTATTTATCATAATCTTTTTAAATTCCTTAATATTAGGAACTTCTGGCAATTCTTGTTTTATACTTTCTAGAACTTTCTTTGTATTCTCAAAATTTGTAATAGCTTTATATTTTTGAATTGGTATATGCTCATTTTGTGTTTCTTCTGATAGCAAACCTCGCTCGAGGTCAAAGCCTTTTGATTTTACATATCCCCAAAAAGCATTTTGCAAATTTCTATAACTATCTCTACCTTTCCAAAATTCTCTACAACATATTTTATCTATATTATTTCCTTCTTTATCTTTTGTGTGGATTACTGGAATATATACTAAATGCATGTGTGGAACACCTTCATCTAAGTGTACTACTGCTGATATTATATTTCTTTCACCTAGATTATTGTAATCACATACAAACTTGTAGCTTTCTTCAAAATACCTCTTTGTTTCTTTTTCTCCAATTTTATTAAAAAATTTCTCATCTGATGTTATTACAATTTCACATACAATAATGCTGTTACTTCTTATTTGACCTTTTAAGTCGTATTTTTCTTTTAGCCTATCAAATTCTTTTACATAGGTTAACTCATTTTTCTTTATATAAAAATTCATATATGATTTGCTTACATCTATATCTTTGTTAGTATGATTTTTTGCTCGTCTATCATTATGCATACATCTGCCTTTTGCTTCTGCCCTAGTTAATTTCTCGTTTCTTATAATTGCATAACTCATATAATCGGTCTGCTCTATCCCATAAAATAAGTTTTACTTGTCTAACATACTAGACAAGCTCAGCTTGTCCGTATGGCAGGGGGATCCTGCACCCTCGCATAAAAAGGCTAGGCATTTTTATGCTTACTAAAATAACTAGCACGTTATTTTAGTAATTGAAATTGCTATTCTGCTACGCATAGCAATTTCATTTTGTAGCAAATTTGTCAATTTGCTACGGCTTGTTCATACGAGAAATTTGCATAGAATTTATCCCAATAATCACTTGGATAATTTCTTTGCACTCCATTCGTGTTTGAACAAGGGCTTTTCTTCTCTACGGCAATATGTGTATTCCCTAAATTATTATATAAGCAAATCATCAAATAATTTTTCATATTTTGCACATTACTTGTGCTTTTAGCTATGTTAAGTAACTGTACTAAATTTTCTTTAGTTATTAATTTTAATTTTTCTATTATTTTGTTGTTATTTATAATTACATTCCCAACTCTTAAATTTTCTTTATAAAATAATCCTTCAATAACATCATCTAATATAATTTTCTCATTTTCACAAAACTCTTCTAGTCTGCAATTACTTTTTATTTTATCAAGCTCTATCTCATCACTATTAGGATTGATAGACTCAGTCTTGATATTATTAGTATTGATTATATTTGGATTGATTCCTCGTAAATTTTCCGATTCAAGAGTCGTATTTTCTCCGTCTCTAGAATCGTAAATTTTACGACTCTGGAATCGTACTTTTTCCGTTTCTTGAATTTCTTTTGATTTTATATTTTCCTCATTAGTTACAATTTCCTCATGTTCTATTTTTCCTACATATATTAAATTTGGCTTACCTAAACCTTGTCTCTTCTCTACAACAAGATTGACTTCTGCTAATTGCTTAAATGCTTTTGTAACTGTTTTATCAGATAAATTTAATTTGTTACAAACTTCATCTCTAGTAAATATTAAATATATGTTTCCTTCTTTATCTATCCAATGATTCTTTTGTGATAGTGTTAATCTGTCTAGTAAAAATGAATATAGTATTTTACTATCAGAATTTAATTTATCTTTATATTTCGGATTTATAAATAATTCCTGTGGTATTTGATAATAAGAATGTTCAAAACATTCATTATATTTATATGGTGTAAATTCCATAAATAAGTTCTCCTTTCTTGTTATTCGAAGAACTTTGAAATTGTTGATATACCTGATATTTTTGGTTCAGTAAATTTCCGTCTTTTGAGCATTGTTGAAAACTTTTTTCTTCAACAAAATTTTTTGTTGAAATGCTTTGTTGAAGAAATTGAACGTATTTTTCAGAATTTTACTGAACGCAAAAAAATTATGCTATTTCTCATTTATATTGAAAAATAGCATAATTCATAACTTTTGAATTTTCTCAAATTCTCTTTAATTCCCTCAAAAAAGGGCTAAATATGGTCGAGGCGACAGGGATCGAACCTGCGACCTCATGGTCCCAAACCACGCGCGCTACCAACTGCGCTACGCCTCGATTTCTTTATTTTTTCAAATACTAATATAATATAACATAATGCCACACATTTTTCAAGAGTTTTTTAAAAATTTTTAAAAAAAATCATTTACCTCTTGAAATACTCTAAAAAAAAAGTTATAATACTATATAGTTCTGCAACTGTAGCTTAGCTGGATAGAGCGTTCGGCTACGAAGCGTAACTTCAGTTTTGTGCAAACCTGTATATATCAAAGAACCTAGGAGATTTTATATAAAATATTTCCCCTAAATTCCCCTTAATTTATACATGCAGCAGTAGCTTAGCTGGATAGAGCACTCGGCTACGAACCGAGAGGTCGGGGATTCGAATTCCTCCTGCTGCACCATACTCTCAAGCTAATTTGAGAGTTTTTTTTATACATATATTATTTTCCCCTTATTTTATAATTTTTCCCCTGAAATATAAAAAATAATTCAACTAACTTTTTATATGAGTTCTAATGTCGAACTTTTGAATCTGTCTAAACATCCAGTCAATTATTCTTCTATTTCCTCTTGCATCATCATTTTATAATGATTAAGATGTCCTAACTCTTCAAATATTTTTCGGAATATTCTAAATGCATTTTGATTTAGATTAACATCAGGAGCCATATATAATCCATCCCATAATATTTCATATGAATTTTTTATTGGATTGTTATTTTTATAATCTTCTATTTTGGAAACACCATTAATTTTTTGTACTGTTAAAAATTTGAATTTTTCTTTTGTCTTATTTTTTCCTTCTTTTCCATAAAGAAAAGAAACTTCTTTAAAAAAATAAATATTATGACTAAATATAAAAATTTGATTTATATTTCTTTTTTCATCTATACATAAGTCAATTAAATTTCTAATTAATGTACTAATAATAAATAATACATTACTATCCATACTTGTAACGGGATCATCAATTACTAATATATGTTCTTCTTGGAGTCCTTTTCTCGTCCTACTTCCAAATACTAAATTGTAGAAATATAAAAATGAAATGAAGCTAAATTCTCCTTCACTTAATGTCTTTGTTGCATCTTCTCCATTTGGTCTAATAATTGAATAAGTTAGATTGTCTTCATTTTCTTTTAATTTGAAATTGTTAAAATTAAATTTTTTGAGTAAATCATTTATTTGATTAATAGTCCTCGTTATGCCACTAATAGAATTTTCTAACTTTTCTAATTCTATTGACTTATCTTTTAAATATATACTTAAATTGTTCAACTCTGTTTCTATGTTTTGTATTGCATCTGTTCGCTTTTTTAGTTCTGCATTATATTGTTTAATATCATCATTACTTATTGTTCTTATGAAAATCCATGCTTTCTTTTTTAATTCTCCTTTGCTTTCTTCAATATTTTTAATTTTCAAATTATTAGATTCTATTTTTCTATTATAGATATCCAGTATTTCGTTGATTTTTTCTAATAATATTAGATTTTTATTAATTTTGCATATATATTTAGGATTATCTATTTTCTTATTAATTTCTTTCTTTATAGAATCTACATATTCATTTATATCAATAATAAGCTGAGGGTCATTAAAAATTTTATTATTTTCTTTAAGTAATATGTTAATTTGGTTGCATATACTTTCAAAGTTTATTTTCACTGCATCAAGATCATTTTTTTGTTCCTTATATTTTTCGTCATATAACAAATTTATATTGAATAGGAAATCTTTTTGCAAATCTCTTTGACAAAATGGACATTTATTATTTGACTTTTCCAAATATCTTATTCCTTCTTCAACCCATTTGCTATTATTTAAATCTTCTATAAGCTGTGATAGTGTAATATCTTTATTTTCAATAATTGCTGTTTCTAAAATATTAGATTCGATAATTTCCTTAAATTGATTTATATCTATTTTTTCTATTAATTCTTGTTCTTTTAACTCATTTTCGTATAAAGTTTTATATTCTTCTAATAAATCGTCGTATAAAATTTTATCATTTGTTTCTTCTATACATAAACATTTGTTAAAAAAATTTTCTTTCTTGCCCATATTTCCTCTATAAATTTCAGAAATTTTATCACAATAATCTTTTTTATATTTGTTCCAAAATAAATCTTCAATACTTTCTTTATATTTTTTTATATCATCTTTCATTTGTTTTAATTGTTCTTTTTTTATTTTCTTAGTATCTAAAATATCTTTTCTTTCGATATTAAGCTTTTCAATCTCTTTATAAATCTCTTCAGACTCTTCACCTAATGTATAAATACCTCTTAACTTAGTTTCAGGATTAAAATTACTTTTTACAAAGTCTTGATTATATACTAATCTACTACACTCAATATTGTTATCCCATAGCAACTGTGAATCCTCATATTTACTTGGATTTTCAATAACTCTAGTAATTGTAGTTTTACCTGCTCCATTATTTCCATAAATGAAGTTTATTTTAGATGGTTTTATTGTCGTTTCTGTATTTTTATCATATGTAGCTATATTTTTTAGTATAATATTATTTATCATTTTTTCCTCCAATTATTTGTTTATTTTATACTATTTTTGTAAATTCTTTATATTATAACTATCATATTCTATGTCAATTTTTCTTTTATTATATGTATTAAATCTTCATATTTTATATTCTTTGAGTATGAATGCTTATTAGCATAATTTTTCCAAAGACCTTTTAGGAAATCACTTTCTTCTATTTCTTTCAATTTCTGTTTTGTAATATTTAAATCTGTATTTCTATTTAAAAATGTTTTTTCGATTGCTTCTTTCAAAATATTACTGCTATAGGAGTTATTTACTAAAAGATAATATAAATCATAGTAATCTTTCATTCTGCTATTTAATATTCCTTTTTCAATAACAGTTTGATATTTTTCAGCAATTATACTTTCTATAGGATACGTCATAAGTTGTAATGTTCTATCTTCAAAAAGCATTTTATAGTTGTATTCTATTTCTTTAGGAGTAATAACATCTCCAGTTGCTATATCAATACTTAAATTTACTTTTAATCCATCTAAAATAGCAATAAGATTGTATTTTAATCCGCCATATGTATCCTCTTCTCTTATTGGTTTAAAATTTTTTATATTGAAAGTTACATTGTCTTGTATATCAATTGATAATATTTCTGTTAATACTGTATATAATTCCTCATCTGTTAAATTAATTCCTTTTATGCATGCATCCATATCCATAGTAGTTCTAGAGTCGATTCCCATAATTGATGACAACAATAAGCCGCCTTTTAAAATAAAATTATTTTTATATTTAGATATACTTAATCTTTCTAGAATTCTTTCGAACATATAATTTTGCAAAACTTCATTAACTGTAATATTGCTTCTATTAGCAATGTTTTTTGCCTTGTCCATTAAACTTTTAGAATTTTTTATCATATTATAGCCTCCATATAATTTTTTACATTATCATATACTTTCAGCTTTTTTGCATATTGAAACATATTATTTACATTGAAATCCTTATCTTTAATACATTTTCTTATAATTTTATTAGCTAGTTCAATCTCCATTGAGTTTCTGTTTGAAATGATGTCTACTAGAGTTTTTTCAATATTATATGAATATACTTCTTTACCTGTATTTGTTAAAATTTTTATTTTTCCTATATTTATCATTTCTTTATTAACTCTATGAATATTGGCGATATTTTTACAATATCCTAAACTATTATTTCTTGTAGTAGTAATATCAATTTTTTCTGGTGTTCTTTCTGTTTTATTAAGAAGATATAATGCTGTATTAAAAGAAAAAACTGTATTAGGATGTTTGATTTGAAAAATAAATAATTCATCATATATAAACTTATTTGTAGCATATATTCCATAATCTATTCTTTCAATTGCTTTATCTTTCACCATTTTAGATAGAATTGTTCTAGAAATTCCTTTTTTATTTGCATCCTTTGAAGTTATAATACTTCCATTAGCATTTATTATTTCAATATATTTGTCATACATAACTCTTCCCCCATTACACTTTTAACACATTTTATCATTTTGTGTTAAAAGTGTAAACATGTTTTGCAAAATTTCTCTTTTTTATTATTGAAAATATTAAATTTTTTATACACCAATTTAAATCTTTATTATATTTTATTAAACTGTTTGATATCAATATATTAGCAAATTTTTATTTATAAATCAATAATAAAATCTTTTAAAAAATATAAGAAATAAATATAGATTAGTCTATATTTATTTCTACAAAAAATTAAGCCTATTCCCTATAAAGAGAATAGACTATAAAATTTACGATGCTTTCTTTAATGTATAAGTAACATCAAAGTTTTTATCAAAAAAATCTTTATAACTTTTAACATACTTCGTATCTATATTATAACCTAAAGGTAGTAAATCCCTTATTATACGCCTTATAATATAGTCAAGATTCTGATTAGATTGTGGTAATCTAATTACAAATATAATATTCTTAATCGGTTTTTCCTCTATTTCTTTTAGTATCATATATGAATTAGATATGTTTTGAAAAGCTATAACTGGTACATTAATTGTCTCTTTCATCAAATTAGCGACTAAAAAATTATCTGTAATATACACAGTATCTGTATTTTCATTGATACCATGTCTCATAATCCAACTTTTAGCAGGTGTTCCATTTATCTTATTATTACTTGAAAACCATAAATCACTTGTATTGTTAAAAGGTTTACTTAGATGAACTGATAGACCTTGAATATAGCCATTTTTATCAAATACTGGTACAAAGAATCCATCATAACTATTTAAGCACCACTTAAAATCTTCCTCTTGATAAAATCCAGGTATTCCGTGCAAGATTACATTTTTTAGCCATAGCATAACCTATCAACCTTCTCTTAATATAGTTTTTAGGTGCTGTTCTATATAAACCATCTTCTATTGAGCTTTCAAGAAATCCTATACTTTCTAAATATTTTTTATGTTGTTGTTCTAACTTTAGCATTCCTAAAAATTCTCTATATACTCTATCTCTAATTTCAACATCAACAAGTTCATTTACTGGTGATATTACAAACTTTTCTCTATCCATAGAATAACATTGTCTTTCTAAAAGTTCCTTAAAAGCTGCTTTATTGTCAATATGTCTAACTTTTGCATATAAGCCAATAGAATAACCACCATTTCCACAACTTGTACAACAATATTTATTTGTACGAGAGTTTAAGCTTAGTGTTGGTATTTTACTTAATTTCTGATAGCCACAAAACGGACATATTGCTTTACTTTCATAACCTCTTTCTTCTCTTATATCTAAACATAAATGATATGCAACATTTAATATGTTTAAATGTTTTTCAGTTTCCTGATAATCTAGTTTATACATATTTACTTTTCTTCCTTTGTTTTTTTACTTTTATCTATGCTGCAATTTCTACTTCTTGCATTTCAAAGTTATCTAATTTTTCTATAAACTCATTTGCACATTTTTGTATTTTACTACCTAATTCTATTACTGTTTTAGGCTCTCCTTCAGCCCATTGTGCTATGTAGTTAAAACTACAACTAGATGTATCTAATCCAAAATGGTCTGCTACTATGTATGCAACTGATTCAACAAATACTTCAGATAAATCTCTATCTTTTTTGTAATCGAAATCATCATAAAGGCTATGTGTAATTTCATGTAGTAAAGTTGCTGTTTTATCATCTATTGACATTGATTTTTTTATTGCAATTTCATTATGCTTTTCACTATAATACCCTTTCGTTCCTCCAAACAAATCTACTTCTCTAACAGGTACTTTACTAAAAGCTTTTAATTTTTCATAGAAGTCCCCCATTTCATCTGTTTTTAAATCATGTGTTTCAAGTGGAATTTCTTTACCTGTAGTTTGTGATACATCATAAACATATACATATCTATATACACAATAATCAACAGAAATTTCTTTTTTTACCTCTTCACCATCTTCCATAACTTTTTGTATTTTTGTCATTTTTCTTGGTATTGGTGCAATAATTGCAATACTGTGAGCTCCTTTTTCCACAACTCGTCCCATATCAAACCATTTTTTTCTACCTGCAACTTGTGTAGCATCTGGAAATTGAGAAAAAATTAAAACTATGTTATTAAAGCTATATTTGTTATGTAGCTTCTTTTGGAATTTTAAAAACTTCTCATATTCTCCTCTTTCAACTATTTCTTGTAAGTTTTTCACAACTCTTTCATATACTTCCTTTGTTTTATTTACTCTTGAATTACTTTCCATAATTTACGCAGCTCCTTTCAATACTTTTTGTTCCCAATTCGTTAAAAACTTTAATTGTTCCTCATTCGGATCTCGATTACATTTTATTCTGCTTTGAACTACTCTATTGTTCTTTACCTCTACTGTTACCAACGATTTTTTAGGTTTATCAATAGTTCTCATAAAATATATATCACACTTACCTTTTGCATACCTTTCAGCATAAGTTCTTACACAATTATTTTGTTGTTTGCTTTCATTTTGCAAAGCTTTTAAAGAACATGCAGGCATAATAACAAACATTTTGTCCTGATACTTATAATTAGATAACTCTTTGCCTCTTTTCTTAATACCATCTTGTATAATTTTCTCACTTTGTATCTCATATTGAGCTTCTAATTTATCATGTTCCTCTCGTAAGTTTTTAGGAAATGCATATCTATTATTTTTTAAATCCAAACCAAGAGCTTTTGCAAATCCTAAATAATCTCTATACATATATTTATCTACTCTTCCATGATGCATTTTGGCATATTTATAAAAACGATTTAATCCAATATATCCTGCAATTTCTTCTAAAATACCAGTATCTTCACCATATCCAACAAACTTTTGTAAATATTTTATTTTAGACATATTTTTTTCTTGTAAAAGTCTTAATATCTTTAGTTGTACGTATGTTATATTATGATTTTTCATAAAAGGATAAAAATCTTTTGAAACTCCAAATATATCTTTGAAAGAACCTTTATTTCTGAATTCCTTTTCTCTTAATGCCAAGTTGTATAACTTCATTTTAGCAAGAAGTTCAATTCGATTAATTTGATAATCTGATTTATTACCTATTAAATCAGACAAATCTATATATGAGCAATGTTTTGTTATATCCCATAAACATGAATATTTATATTGTGTATTCTTTAATACTTGTTTTAAATTATTTGGAAACACAATTGAGTAATCAATTAAAGAATAATTTCTCATATATTGCCTCCATTTCTTATCATTAATATACCAACCATTTCCATGATAAATATAAATATGACGTTGAGTTCTTGAAACTCTACCATTTACATACACATTTTGATAATAGCTGTTTCTTGTTGGAATTTCTCTACCAAATTCTGCTACTGAATAACTATGTTTATGTGTTGGACCAATAGTAGATTTTAATTCAAAATATCTAATAACAAATGTATCATTTATATAATCTAAAATTGATAAATAATCCTTAAATTCATACCATCTTAAATTACTTCTTTTTACTAAATACTTATTATGGCAATTCGGACATTTTGCTTCTTCTCCTACTTTTTTCTTGCTAATAAAATCGTGATTACAGTTAGTACAATGACATTTATTCTTACTTGATCTAATTATTAAATTTTGATATTCTGCTTGTTTTTCCACAAATTTATCCCAGCCCTTTGGCATACTATCATTTGAATCTAGTTCTTCAAATATTTTTCTATAAGCTACTCTTACATATCCCATCAGCTTTGCACCTCCTGAAACAGATTCAATTGCTCATCTTGTTTTTCCTCAACAACTTTTTCTTCTGTCTTTTTAATTGTTTCAGTAGGTTTAGGTGGCATAACTTTTTTCTCTATTAATCCTAATTCTTCATTACTTTTACTAAAATAAGAAACAGCCCATAAATAAACAACATTATCCATAATCATTGCTACATTATTTTTTTGTTGTTTTCTTGCTTTGTCACATATAAATTTGTACATTTGCTTTATAGACTTTTCCTCATTATTAAACTTTTCATATAAATCTGTTCTTGTTTTTAAATATTCAAAAACCGCTGAAATACTTGGATTATTCATATCAGCTACTTCCATTTCTAATTTTTCAATTCCTTCCATTTTTAACTAGCCTCCTTAATTCTCTTAAATCTTGTATATAATTCATCCTGCGATTCCTTTTGCATGTATCTTTTATAATTTCCAAGTCCATATTTTCTTATTTTTTCCTGCCTCTCTTTTTCAACCATTACTAATAGTTCATCAAGTTCATCATAATTAAAAAAATAGGAAACAAGGTTATCCCTATTAACAACCTTATCTCCCTTATAATCTTTTAACACATTAAATCTGTAATGGTACTTTTTCTTTCCATTGTGGTCAGCAATTCGTATTCCACAAGATAATCCATAATCTAGTTTTAAATAAATTGAACTTGTAGAATGAGAATTATATCTGTGTACTATGAACTTTTTCTCTACTAGCTTAGGTATTAGAATATTTGCGACATCATTGCCTTTTAGATTAGCCATATACACTACTTTGAGCATTGATTTTGTAAATTTCATGTAGCTCTCTCTATCAATTTTGTGTTCTATTGTTTTTAAATATGGCTTAATATCTTCAACTTTTTCTTCAGGAATATTTATCTCAGATACTCTTGCAATTCTGTCTCCACCAATCGTTGGTGCAATTACAAAATCTCCAACTTTTACATCTACTGCTGTGTAATATTTATATGATTTTCCTGTAAAAGTTTTTGGATTTATTTTATCTTCATACTTAACACTAATAACCTCCATTTTCCTCTTACTCCTTCTTATGTTTCAATTATTTCAAATTGCTTTACTGTTATTTTGATATTATCAGTATCTGTATCCATTTCATAAGCATAAAACTCTGCAATATCTGCTATTACATTATAAATATCTTCTATTGTGCATTCTTCTTTAACATCATGTTTTTGATTGAAAAGTATTCTATCTGGATAATTTCTTAAACTGACTTTTAATTGCATTTTTACCCTTGCCTGATTATTATAATGTTTGCCATCTATAAATAGATTTTTGGTACATTCTCGTTTGATTTCGCCTGTACTTTTAATACTGCTATCTATTTTTTCTATGAAGTTATCTATTAGATGATTAAGAGTTATGCTTGAACCTTGCATAACTCCATCTGTATAATGCCAATAGAAATCACATTTACTTGTTCCTTTTAATTTCATATTTGCAAATCCTCCTTATGATTAAAATGGCAAATCATCTGACTCCAATGTGCTTTCTGTATTAGTTGTAACTACTCCTGTTGAACCTCCAAACACATTAGGTGCTACATTGTTATCTTTTTTATTACTATCTGCAAAATCTATTTCTTCAGCAATTATTTCTGTTGCATATCGTTTTTGACCATTTGCATCGTCCCATACTCTCGTTTGTATTCTACCAGTAAGACAAATTTGCATTCCTTTGTCTAAATATTTTTCCACAAACTCTGCAAGTTTTGCATAAGCAATAATATTGATAAAATCAGCTTGTCTTTCTTCTCCTTCTTTAACATACTTCCTATTTACAGCTAGAGTAAAACTAGCCACCTTTGTGTTATTTGCTTGTGATAACCTAATTTCTGGTTTCTTTGTTAATCTTCCTAATAATATTGATTTATTCATAATTTTTTCTTCCTTTCTATTTATCAACCTTTATAGTCATATATTTAATAACCTCATCTGTAATTCTATATTGCCTTTCTAATTCACTTACGCAATCTACGTTTGAATTAAAATTAATTACATAGTAATAAGCTTCATTTTCTTTTTTTACTTCATAGGCCAACTTTCTTTTTCCAAATTCTTCAATTTTATTAATTGTTCCATTTTCATTTAACAACTTTACAAATTTCTCAAAAGCATTCTTTCTTGCCTCATCATCAACCTTTCCACTTAAAATCATTATTGTTTCATAATTATTCATAATCTTTTCCTACCTTTCATTTTTATGCTGCTATTCCAAACACTTCATATTTGTTATGTTCAGCATTTTTCCTTTTTAAATCTCTAATACTTGAATAATATTCTTCAAGATATTCATCCTTATATTTATCAACCTTTTTCTGATGTTTCTTTAATTTAAACATGTTACTATACTTTCTAAATTCCTTTTTGTTTAGTGAAACTAAACGGTTATTTTTAGTTGAAACTATAATAAATGTTCCAAGTAAAATATTACCTCCATATATTCTGTTAAAATCATCAATTCTAGCATTCTTATTTCCTATCATCATCGTGTTTTCATTTAATTTCATGCTATATAACTCATCTCCTATAAATGATTTAATAAACTTTAAATTACCTGGAATTCTTTTTACTTCTGTTTCTCTTCCTGGCACTACTAATAAAACTTTAATTTTCATATGTGTTTCCTTCCTTCTTAAAAAATATTAGAAAAAGACAGATTTCTCTGCCTTCTTCGATTATGCTGCTTGTAGCTCAGCATCCTTATTTAATTCAGTTTTTATAACTGTAAATTTACCACTATTACCATCTGCAATTTTTAATGAATCTCCTTTTGATACTTGTGCAATAATTAATTGTGTATCTTTCGCATAATCCTCTATAAAGTCATAATCTGCACAACTTTCATAGTCGTCTATAAATATTGGAAAATTCACTTTACTTATTTTGTTAAACATATTTGCAAATTCTAATGCAGTTGCAATAGTTTCAGACCTCGATAAGTCTGATAGTGGATGTCCTTTGTATTCAATTACAAAATCCTCCTTGATTTCTCCAGTTGTTTTTAGAACTGAATAGAACTTAACATCAACATCCTTTAAGTACTCTTTTGCAAGTTTCATTTTTTCTTCAATATAAGCAATATAGAGCTTTTGTGCTACTTTTTTAGCTTTGTATAAATTGTCAATTATATTCCTTTGTGCTATTTTTTCCTTTTTAAATTTTAGTATATCGTTTCTGGCATTTTCCATTTGCATTATTTGCATATCAATTTGGCCATTAAACTTTTCAATCTCCAACTTTTCATTCTCTAATCGCCTAATATCATCTTGAACAACTGTAATTCTTTTTGATTTTTCTATTGTTGCACTTCCTTCTAATGAGTGAAATTTACATCTCTCCATTGTAAATTTAAATTTCAAATCCTTAATAGTCGCTTCAAGCAAATTTCTTCTATCAAAGAAACCCTCTAATTCCGTTTTCATGTTTTTTACTGTTTTCATTTTGCTTTCATCAGCTATTGTTTGCTCACATGTAGGACATTTTGAACAAGCTCCATTTTTTATTGATAAATACACCTGTTTTCCTTTTTTCATTTTTGTATCTAATTCATTAAATTCATTTTCCTTAACAAGAATATCTTTTTCAAGTCTTTCAACTACTTCCTTTTGTTTCTCCTTATCTACTATGTCTTGATTTGTAGTTAAAAACGATAGTTCTTGCCTTGCAAGAGTGAGCTCTTCCTCTTTTTCAAATGTTTTCTTTTGAGGTAATTCATCTGTTATAAATTTATCTGCATATCCAATCTTTCCATCTAATGTAGAAATTAATGTTTCTGCCCTTTTTATCTCTCCATTCAAGTCATTTACATATGTTGGTACATCATTTGGCATTCCTTCTAAAATGTTTTGTTCATCTCTACTTAAATTGTTATATGCTATATCCATACATATATTAAACATATTGAAATTTACAAATCTTGTTTGTTCTTCTTCAGTTAATTCATTAAAGATTTTGTCCTGTTCCTTATAATATTTTTCAAGAAGTAAATTCTGTTCATTTGTACTTAATCTATCAAAAATTTCTTTTGGCTTTATGTCTGATAAATACTTATCCACCAGTTCCTTTTGGTCTGCTGGCTTCTTGCTTAAGAAGTATAATGGATTGATTATTGATAAAAATAATTTTTTATCTTTATAAAAGCTAGTTAATTCAGCTTGTGTTACTGGCTTACCATCTAACAATAATACATTTCCTTTATTATCAAATCTGTTTTTACTTCTGATTATTGTATGCTGCATTCCAGTATTATCTGTAAATCTCATTTCACCATAAGATGTATCGCAATTTTTATTTATTAAACATTGTTTTTCATCTCCACTTAAATTAGTTCCTAGCAAAATATTTATAATTGCATATAAAATATTACTTTTACCAGACCTATTTTTTCCAGTTATTTTTGTAATGTCATATAAATCTGTCTCAAATATTTCTTTGTGACTTCTAAATCCTTTTGTTTTAATATAATCTATCTTCATCTTTTCATTCTCCTTTTTTTAGAATATGGTTTACGTATGTCTTCTGGCGAAAACCAATCTTCTTTACCATTTTTGAATCTAACAAGATAGTCCTTATAATAGGGATCTCGTTCAACAATCATTCCTGGTACATTTTTATAAAAATCTCCATTTTCTTTTCCGTATCCACATACATAAACTTTATTATTAACCTTAAATTCGTAATTCATTTTGTATGTTTCTCCTTTTTCAAAATTTTTTTCATTCAGTATTGACATTTTTATATTCTTTTGCTTATAATAATTACATAGAATAAAATGAGTAGTATAAATACCGACTTTCCAAATAGGTTTTATGCTACATTTTTTTTGACCAATTTTTGTACATATTCAAGTTTTATTGCAAATTTTACATTTCCTAATTGCTTAATATCCATTTTCACTAATGTTCCTAATTCACAATTTGCAAGTTCTTCTGAATCTTCAGGTCTAATACATATTTGACACATTTGGTCATTTATATCTGCGAACTCTCCTACTAAATATTCCTTTTCATCTCCATTTTTCATTTTTACTTTTTTATAAAATGTTTTAATTAAACCGTAAACATTATCAAAACTTTCTTTTGGAGCTTCTTTTGTCTGTTCTGCAGAATTTCCTTTTTTTGTTTTAGTATCTGCCTTTGTATCATTTTGTACTTGATTTGTTCCTTTTTTGTTTGTATCTTTTGAAACTCTTGTTTTACTTGTAGCTTTCTTCTTTTCTGTTTCAGCAGTATTTAATACTTGTGTAACAGGTATGTTTTCCTCGATTTCTATACGTTCTGTTACTACTTTATCCACAATTTCACTATTTTCTGTGGATAAATATGCTTTATTCTCTGTTGTTTCTGGAATTTGATTTGTTTGAATAAAATCCTCTTTTTTCAAAATATCTAAGACATAATTATTGAAAGTATTACCTAAGCTGTTTGTTTGAACTTTTTGTTTTAAACATAAGGTATAAAATCCTTTTGCAGAAATCCCCTGCATTTTTATGAAATCAAAATAATTTTGTAAAATATTAATTGATGTTTGACCTGTAACTTTCATTAAGAAAACTCTATCTTTACATACATTTGGAACTAAAAATTTAAACCATCCTACTCTGTTACATGCAGATTTTCCATTTTCATTCTTTTGTCTGTACGGACAATTTGAGTTACATTCAATTTTTTGCCAACCATTTTTTGTTTTTTCTGTTGCAGTATTTGACTCAATATTACATGAACACACTTCTCCCATTTTGTTATACCTTGAATATTTAACTGTAAAAGGTTCTTCATTAAAAACATAAATATCAACACTTTGCTTTCCTTTATATAAATTGTTAAATTTATCAAGATGCGGTTGCATTAATTCATCTTTAGTCTTTCCAATGAAATACCCTAATTCCTTTACTCTTTTTGCTTTTTCATCTACAATACCATGTTGCACCATACCAACAATTGGTAAATTTACATATCTTGTACTTTCCATTCTCTTTTCCTACCTTTCCTTTATGCCACTACTAATTCATCTACTTCGTAACTTAATTCTTTAATTTTATCAAAATTTAAACTATAAACTGGATAAATAGAATTATTTACTGGGCATATTCCTGTTTGTTCCTTTAAAATTCCTAATTCCTTTAGTTGAGGTACAAAAGTTGTGTTATATAAACAATCAACAACTATATCATTTTTATTAATCTCCCAACTATTTTGGTCTAATGTAATGTCTGTAAAGTGTACCATTTCCTCTGTATCTGAATCAACTCCAAATAAACTTAATTGTAAAGTTCCATTCACGTAATTTGAAATGTGTATAAAACAATTTTCAAATACCTTTTCATAAAATTCAAAACTAAAACCACTTTTCATAATTAAAATCTCCTTTGTATATTATTTTTGTGTAAAAGATTTTTTTGATTAACAGTCCTCCTTTCCTTGATTTTTGGGCAAAAAAAGAGAAAGTAATTTGTTTTAAGTAAGGGGGCTTACTTAAAATTTTACTTTCTTCTTATTTTTTGGCACAACAAATAAACCTATGTTATTTAATGAGCCTTAATCCCATTTTTTGCTGCATACTTAAATGCAGATACGCCACTGCTATCTATAATTATAGCAGCTATGCCATAAGTCATTACTTTATTTTTTGCATTTTAGCAATTTTATAAAATAATTCTTATGGGAAGCTATAGAGTTTACTCTATAACCCAATCTTTATACACACCCATATTATACATTGCTTTTTTCTTAATTTCAATAACTACGGTCAAAAAAATTTTTTGGTTGATTTTTAGGCATTTATTGGCATTTCTTGTATGCATTTTTATAATTTTCTTTTTTATTTATTTCAGTTCTAATCTTTTCATCTCTTTGCATTTTTATAACTATCTCCTTCTGTCTAGGAGATGCCAAATAATCTCTAAACAAATTGAATAATATAGCACGAGTCTCTGGTAATAACTTTTGTTCTTGCAAAGTCTTTTCTTCATCTAATTCAAATGTATAATCCTTATTTCTGTTTTCACATATTGCTTCAATTACTTCATTTGGAATTTTTGCTTTATCATTCTCATCTAAATACTTAAGAATTTCATAAACTTCTGAATATGCATCTTTAAAATTATACATTTTATATCACCCCTTTATTAGGTTCTTTTATTCTAGTATTTAAATCTCTTTGAGCTGCTTCACAAATTTCGACAGGTGTACCAAACCCTGCTTTTCCAACATCATTTCCATCGAATACATGCTGTCTTTCCAAAGAAATTCCCATTTTCAATAATTGCTGTACTTGTTCTTGTGTTGGTGCATCTTTATAACTTGCTACTCCTCTATATGCTCCTGCAATTTGTTTTTTCAATGAGCCTATATGTATAGTTGGATCAATTCTAGCATTTATCAGCTGTTCTGTTGTTATATCAGATTTTCTTGCTAAATCCCTTATAGTAAAGTTACCATCCATAGTAATTTTAGTAACATCTACATTTATGTCTCTTAATCGTTCCAGTAAATCTATAAATTTTTCAGTTCCTGTACGTGTATCTGCCTTAACTTTAATTCCCATTTTTTCTAGCGATTCTAACTGTTCATCTGATAACCATGTTCCTTTTTTACGACAAGCTTGTTTTACTTTTTTTACTATTTTATCAATAGGAACATTTTCGTATTCTTCTACATTTTTTATATAAAATCCAATCCTATCCATATATTGCTTAAGAGTTTCATCTTTTTTTGTTTTGAAGATATATAAACCCTTTTTACTTAACATTTCTAACAAACGTATATCTTGTTTATTACTTCTACCTCTTGATGGATTTTCAATATTTATTCCAAGCTCTTCTAGTTGTTGTATTTGTAATTTTGAAGGTTTAGCATTTCTTCCAATATCTCTATTGGCACTTCTAACACTGTGAAGTATATAACCAATTGGTTCATCAGGATTTAATCCAATGCTTCTTACAAAATCATCTGTTTTATATGATTGTTTAGCTATTTTACCAATTGTAGAAAAAGAAGTTATATTTGATACATCAATACCGTTTTCCTGTAATAATTTCATCTTTCCAATAAATCTTTTAACAAGTTGTGATTCTTCTAAATCAATTCCTAACCTTGCTATTTCTTCTACTTCCTCTTTAGTTGGTCTTGAGAATTTTGAATTACTTCTTCCTTTATAACTACTTGCTAAATTTCCTTTTATTTTTCCTATCTGATATTTTGGACTAAAGCCAAGTTTTTCAACTAATTCAACACTTTTTTCTGATTTTGAAAGCAATGTTTCAAAAGTATCTGATGGAGAAATTTCTGTAATATCAACTCCATTTTCTTTTAACACTTTCATAACCATAATAAAATCTTGTGCTGTTTCTATTCTACGTTTTATTTTTCTAGGTTTAGGTTCTGTTTTTTTCTTTTTTTGCGTTTTTCTTTTAACTTTCTGTGCTTTTTCCTTCTTCTTTTCTAATTTTTCTTTTCTTTTTCTATCTTGTTCTGCTTTGGCTTCAAGTTTTCTTTTTCTTTTTTCCTCTGCTTCTTGCAATCTTTTTTGTTTTTCTAATTCTCTTTGCTTACGTTTTTCTTCTCTTGCAATTCTAGCATTTTGTTTTGCTATAAGTTCTTGCTTTGCCTTTTCACTTTTTACCTTAATTTCTTTATATAAATCTAATCCTAATTCAACAATTTCTTTTTCCTGTTTTTCTGTTGGTCTTACTCCGCTCTTTTTTCCTCTATAAACTTGTCTAATATCTATAAACTTTTTTCCAATCTTATCATTTGGGCTAAAATGTAAACCTTTCGTTCCGTCTAACCTATCTATTAATTTCTCATCAATATTAGATTTTCTTAGTAAATCTATTAATTCATCTTCTGATGCTAATAAAGAAACTTGAACTCCATTATCCTTTAACAATTTCATTTTTTCAATGAAATCTTGTATTGTATCTCTTCTATGCTTAACAATATTTTTGCTTTTTCTAGTTTCAGGCAAATCAACTAAAACCTCAAATTTTAAACCTAACTTTCTTAATTCTTCTATTTGTTGAACAGTTGGCAAATTTCCCTGAATTTTTCCTCTACACAATTGGGTAATAGCACTCTTCTTTTTACCAATTCTGTCGTCATATTCTAAATTTAATTCATCTATTAAATCAGGACTTAGGTTTGATTTATCAACAACTAATTTCCATACTGTATCATTTATAGATAATAAATCTGTTCTTACTCCATGTGCTGCTAACAATTTCATTTTATCAACGAAAATTTGAATAGTATCTTCTCTTTCAAATTTTAATCCCATCTTTTCTAACATCTCTCTGTCTTCTTCTGACGGAACCCTAACTGCATTTGATGGTCTGTATGCTGATTTTAATCTAATTATTTTACTACCAATTTTATCAAATCTGTTGTCTAGCTCAAATGATTGAACTGGAATATTATATTGTTCTGCTAAACTTTGTAGAGTATCAGTATTTTTAATTTCATTAATTGGTATTCCCATATTATACAATTTTTTTATAGCATCTATTAATTCTTCCAAACTTACTTGTTTTAATTTTTCCATACTGAACGCCTCCTTAACAATATTGTTTACCTTTTATGTATATCATTTATATTATACAATATTTTTCGCATTTTTTCAACTTTTCGAATTTTATTTAAAGAATTTCAACTTTTATTTTTCAAAAAGTTCTACATCTCTTTAATACCAATAGTTACAGCCTACAAAAAATATTTTCTTTCAACGTTCCTTTTTTCAAATAATCTCTGTAAAATTATATATATAACCTGCAACAAGCAGAAAAGTAAACAAAAAGGAGATTGATAATTATGGAAGATTATAACGGAATAATTGACTTTCTTTTTCAAAAGAAAGATGAAGAAGGACTAATTGAATATAAAAGTCCAGAAGCTAATAAGTATTATAAGGACACGCAAAAGAATTTTAAGAATCTTATGAGATTTATCAATAAAGAAATACCTCAACCTAAAAGGGGAAAAATAATTCATTTATTCAAACTTTTCAATTCATCTGCGGAAAATTATAGGCAGGCAGAAAATGCTCTTTGCTATAAAGGTGGCTTTGGAGATGGCATAATGACAATATATGAAATATTACCATCTGAAATAAAAGATGCAGAATAAATATTAGATACCCTATATTATATATGGGGTATTTAATATAAACTTTTAAAATGTTACAGAACTACACTTCTGTTACTTTTTATAGAGATTTCATTCATAATATGGCAAAAAAATGTTACAGAAATGATAAAAATAGATATAATTAAATGTTACAGAAATGAAAGGGGTGTTTTTAATGCATGAAAATTTTGAAAATTATATGAAAGAAAATGGACTTTCCGATAACACTTGTGAATGTTATTCACGAGATTTAAAATTATTCGAAAAATATTACTTTGATTCATATGGAGAAGATTTAACTCAACTTATACATTCGGATATAATTGAATATAGAAACTATTTAAATAAACACGGTATATCTCCAAAAACTATAAATAAGAAAATTGCAGCACTAAAACAATACAATTTATTTTTGGTAAAGGAAAACATTCAAAATGATATTGTAATAATAGATAAAGATTATATAAAAATTCAAAATTCTATAATTCCTAAAAAATTACCAACCAATTTAGAGATAAATCGTATTAAACACTTTGCTTGTAAAGATGATAAAAACCCAAAACGTGATATGTGTATTGTTTCAATTTTTACTTATGGAGGACTAAGAGTTAGCGAATTAATTAATATAAAGATAACAGATATTAAATTAGAACAACGATTTATTAACATTATTGGAAAAGGAAACAAATTTAGACAAATAATAATTAACGATGTAATGTATGAGGCTATAAAGGATTATCTTCAAGAAAGAGCAGATATGAATATTATCAATCCTTACCTTATTATAGGTCAAAAGAATAAAAATAATAATTTGCCCGTAAGTAGAAAATTTTGTAATGATCTTCTTGATAAATACAGTGGAATGATTAAATCTGTAAAATTACATCCTCATCTTTTGAGGTCATTTTTCTGCACAAATGCGTTACACAACGCTGGTTACAGTATAGAGCAAGTAGCAAATCAAGCTGGTCATTGTAGTTTGAATACCACTAAAATGTATTTAGTTAGTGAACAAGAAGATTTACTTACTTTAGCAAATAAAATGTAACTCAGAGCCTACCCTTTAAATAGAGTAGGCTTATTTTCTACTATATAAATGATTAATTATTTTCATTCCAACTATGTTTTCTTAGTATTTCATAATACTTTTTATCTAATAATTCAAACTTTTTAAATAGTCTATCATATTCCTCTTTGCTAACTCCTACACTGCTTAATTCTTTAAAGCCTTCTTTATCTTCCTCTGTCATATTTTCATCCTCATAATACGCTCCAACCGCTAAACTTAATCTCTCATATTCAGCTCCAGTACACATAGGTTCATTAATTACTATTTCTAGTCTTTTTAACAAATCATAATCATCCTTATTTAGAATTTCATCTAAATTGATAGTCTTTTCATTTTGGTACATTTCTAACCATTTCTTATGTTCCATAAATTACCTCCTATAACCTTCTATCCTTAAAATAATATGCGCGATTTTAAATCAAAAAAATTATTCCTTTCATATATTTTTTGTTTCATGGTTAGACTATATTTATAGCCTAATATTTTAAAAAATATTGCTATATTCTAAACAAATATAACAAGTAAAGGAGCTAACCAAATGCAATAGGTGTAAATATTGTGAATATTATAATTGTAAATTGTCTTACTATGAATTTTATATTTATCTTAAAGAATAAATAAACAAACATAGCCAATATAATAGCTGTTGATACTGCATTACCAGTCTTTATACTTTTAAGCATACTATCTCCAATAAGCCCATTTAAACTTCCACCTGAAGCAGTAACTAATAGATGTACCATTGCATTATTCATATATATCAAAAATCTAATAAACAATGGTGCTAAAGCAATAAATGCTCCTCCAAAGCATAGCCTCATTAAGCTTTCTTTTGCTTCATTTTTTCTTGCAGTATTCATTCCTGCCATTGTTATTTTGTATGAAAGAATTACTACAGCAATTAAAATTAAACTACTTGATAATACTGCAAATATTCTGTACCAATTCATTGTTTTGTTCCACAGTCCTACATCAAACGGGGCGAGAGTATCAAAATTTCCATTTAATCTCCCCATAACGTCAAGCATTTTTCTGTTAAATATTAATTCGTCATATTGTTTAAATCCTACATCTAATTCATCAGATGTAACAACATTCATAACTGTTTGAGCAATTCCTGCAATACATTCTGCTATTATCTTTTCAAATAAAGAACCATCTTCTTCTTCAACTTGCTTTTTCATATCTAGCTTGTCATCTTTTTTATCTGCAGCATAGCAAAAACTAGGCGATAATAAAAAAAGAATAGTAACTATTATTACTAAACTTTTAAGAATCTTTTTCAATTTCATTACCTCCTTTCACTTAAAAACTCGCGTTGAACTTTTTTATTCAACACGAGTTTAATTTTATTATTTATCTCTATAATGTGAACCACATTGAGCAATTATAATCTGGTTATTCTCTATCTTGTAGACAATTCTGTTTTTATCATCAATTCTTCTACTCCAATAGCCAGCTAAATTTCCTGACAAAGGCTCTGGTTTTCCTAATCCTTCATAGCCATTTCTATCTATATCTTTTAGTAATAAGTTGATTTTTTTAAGAGTTTTCTTATCTTGTGTCTGCCAGTATAAGTAATCCTCCCAAGCATCATCTTGCCAAGCCTTATTCATCTTCCACCTCTATTATGTCATGAACTGTAATTTTTCCCTCCTCAATATCTTTTACAGCTTTCTCTAATCTTTCCATATTGGCAGCACTATAAAAAGGATCTGCTGTTATTTCAAAAGGGATTCTTTGTTCTTTTACTGCCTTTTTTACAAAAATATTAAATGCTGTTGTCATTGTCATTCCTGTATCTGAGCAGAATTTTTCAAATTGTTTTTTCAATTCTTCGTCTATTCTAATACTAATATTGGTTTGTGCCATTTTCCTTCACTCCTCTCTTTCTACTATTATATGAATTATATCATTTTATTTATACATTGTCAAGATATTTAATGACATTGTAATAACGTTATTATATGTCATTTTATATAATAATATACTTTTAAAGAATGATTGTTCACACTATATTCTAAGTGAATACAAACTGTTTTTCATATTCTGTTATTATAAATTTAATCGCTGTAACACTATTATTTAAACTTATTACACACTCTCCTGGATTTGCAGTTGTTAAGAAATTTTTAGTTCCTTCAGATAAATTAAAGAAATTTACTACTTCATCAACATTGCCGTGGTGCTTGTTTAAATAAATATCTTGTTGAGCATATGTTTATAATAGTTTTTCCGTTCTTCGCTATTTAAAAATTCATCAATAAATTGACTACCTATAAATAGTGGAACATTATATTTTCTTCCACGTCTTGCAACATTTACTAGAAAGTCTGCTGATTCTTGATATTTCAAGAAAAGCCAACCTTCATCACATATTATGATTTTTTTCTTATTTTTGTTTTTTAACACAAACTTTTGCCATACCCATGTTAGTATTACAAAAGATGCATATAATTTTGTAAATTCATCTTTTATCTCACTCATATCAAAACAAACTATTTCCGCATCAGAGCGAATTTTACTTTCACAATCAAATATACCAAGTGAATTTCCTTTTAGATATGTTGCTAAAATATTAGATAATTCCACACATTTTCCTCTTTCAACTAACTTTCTATGAAAGTCTGAAAGTGTTGGCATCTTTTTAGCGATTCTACCTATTGCATATTTCCCATTTCCAAGTTTTCCACCTTTTCTTTCGTATAAGGAATTTACATCACTTGTAATTCCTTTATCTGCGTAAAGTTGGTCAACAATTATTTCTATTTCAGAAGTTTCAGTTCCGTTTAGTTTTCTACTTTGTGAGTTTCTACATATAGTCGCTATCAATGAACGAATTTCTGATACTTTATCTTTGATATTTAAAAATTGTTTTCCTTCTTTTTCTTCAGGTTCTATTTCAAATGGATTTATTCCAGTGCTTTCTCCTTGTACTATTTTGATGACCTCTCCACCTAACATTTTTGTTAAATTAGAATATTCACCTTCAACATCTATAAAGAAAGCTCCACAACCTGTGGTTGCTATGTTTCTAGCTGCTAATGTTTTTAATGCTACACTTTTTCCTCCTCCCGAAGTTCCACAAATAAATACATGTGGATTTGGTAGTGATGGAGGTCCTATAAAAGTATCAACATATACTGGAGCATTTGTAAACATATTTCTTCCAATAAAAATCCCTCTATCATGCGATAAATTAGGATTTGAAATTGGAATTAATGTTCCAATTCCTCCAGCTACCATATTTCTTTCATAATTTGGAATTGGTATATCTCCAATTGGTAACATTGTTTTTAATCCCTCTAACTGTCTAAAAGTTAGAGTTCTAATCATTGCTGTTTTCTTATTAAGTTCACTTTCTAATATTTTTGTTTTTTCATTTAATTCTTGCAAGCTTTCAGCATTTAATGTAATAAAAATGCTTGCAAAGAATAGTTTATCTTGATTAGTTTGAATTAACATTCTTAATTCTTCCAAGTCTGTAATTTGCTTTTCTAACTCTGGAAGATGTAATATATTTCCTTGTCTTGAATAAGTTGCATATTCCGACTGACTTTGTACTAATCTTTTTGTTAATTGATTAATAACATTTCCATTACTTGATGGAACGACTTTTACTGAAATACTAATATTTCCAATATTAAATAAATCATCAAGCCAACTAACCCAAGTTTGTTCTGGATATATAATCATTGCAAATATCCTTGAAAACTTGTTATAACCTAACACTAAATAATCCTTTTTCTCTTGTAGCTCGTCTGGTAAAAGTAAATTTTCTAAGCCTGGAATATTATTAAAAATGTCAATTTCTTCTTGCTTTTCTTTTTTGCTTTTTCCCAACATACAGGTTCTTTCCTCCTTCCTTAAGTAAGCTAATATTTAACGCCGAATTTTTATTGAGTTCTCTATAAATCAAGTTGTAAAGATCATCTTCATTAAGCACATCACACACGATTTTAGCTCTCAATAAATTACCTTTGAAAGAGGTAGCTTTTCTATTTAGTTCATCAATGGCCTTTTCATAAGTTCCATCGTAACTTATAATCGCATAGTTTTTCACAACAGATATTGACCTGTTTTCCATTAAATTTTCCAAATATTCAACCAAATACTTTTGATATTCATGTATCTGTTGACTTTTTGTCTTATTTTCTTTAATTAAATTTATAATTTTACTTGTATCTATAAATTCTGTTGTTGAAAAGAATTGCACTGGATAATCTATTGCTAAAGCTGTTTGAATTAAAACACTCTCTATTGCATCTTGTTCACTATTTGAAAGCATATTGTAATCAATATTTCCAAGCTTTACAATATTTGAATACCTGTTACCTATACACAAAGTTCTTTTTTCTGAATAGAAATTTTATTGCATAAAAAAAGAACTTGTCGAAGTTCTGTTCACCGATTTTAAAAAAGCTACATAGTAGAAAAAAAGTTGCTAATAACACAACTAAAACTATTTTTACTATTATGGATATTTTTATTGCAAATATTGCTAAACATGCAGCAGTTATCATTAAGTAAATTACTTGCCTTAAACTTAAATATCCTCCAAAAATCTTCTCCTCTCGTTTAATATCATATGGTACTTTATACACTTTCATATGGCAAGCACCTCCTATGTTCCTGTTCCGCCGCCACTTGTTAGCAAAGCACCAGAGTTGTTTGTTGCTACATTTATTATGATTCCAGCTATAATTAATGATGCACCTAAAATTACACCACCACCACAAATCCATGCTAAACTTCCAATACTTTCAGACCTTTTTTGTGGATTGTTTGAATTAGCAATCATTTTTAATGCAGCTACAACAATACTTGCGAAGATTAGAACTCCACCCAATGGCATTGCAATACTTGTAATTACTCTTTTAATGTTGTCTGTTGCTGTTTGCACTTCCTCTGTTCCTATTGTTTCAGCAAAGCATTGATTCCCTTGTATTGCTAAAAGTGTTAGTGTTGTTCCAATTGTAGATAATTTTTTCATTATCTTCTTTTGTTTTTTAGTTACTTTCTCCATAACTTTTCACTCCTTTACGATTATTTTTGAAGGGCTATCGTAATAGAAGCACTATAAATTTTTACATCAGGTTTCTAAAATGCACTACAAAAATTGGAATTGATAAGAATAATAAACTTATCAAAATCAAACTTGGTACTGCTATTAAAAACTTTGATTTTATCTTCTGTGATTTTATCAAGCATCCTATTGCTAGCATAATTAAAGATAATATAGTTAATATCGTGAGAACTATTACTATAACTTTAAAGCTAACAAAGAAGATGTTAGATACTGTTGTTTCAAAATTGTTTATGTAGTTATCATAAAGCATTTATATCAGCTCCTTTTAGGTACTGTTATTGGTGTATTTATTTATAATTGACCTTTTATAATAATTTAATAAATCATTTGGTTGATGTTCTTTCGCTATGGCATATAAATTTATTAAATCCTCTCGTTTTATTGCAGACATAAGATAAGTAAACTCACTTTCATAAATTAAATACAAAGTAAATATTATATTTTTTAGCACATTTATTCTTTCAGTTTTCCACATGTTTAGTATTTCCTGTGGATAAATGAGCTCTAATCGTTCCAATATTTCATAAAACTCTTTTGAAATTTCATCGCCTTTATTATTTATAATATAAAATAAGTCATCTATATTATATTTTATATTATTCTCTTTGACTTTTTCGTCAATACCCTCTTGATCTTTTTGACAATAGGGGTATTGATTTTTTTGACAATAGGGTATGTCTAAAATATAAATATCTCTTTCAACAATTTCCTTATTCTCATTTTTTATAATTTCAATTTTTATATATCCTTGTTTTTGTAAATTTGAAAGCCATCTACTTATCGTTTCATTACTTACATTATACAATTCTGCAAAATATTTATTTTTAGCATAACAAAAACCATATTTATTAGCCAAAGCTGTTACTTCTCCATAAAGTAACTTTTCAGATGATTTTAATTTTTTATCATACCTAACCGTAGCCGGTATAACCGCATAATAACTAATCTGATTTTCTTCATTCATCTTGACCTCCTTCATTATTTATGTGTTCATCTGCTTGCTTTCCTGTTAAAATACAAGCATACAAAAAGAGGCTTAAATTAGCCCCTAAAAATAATCCTAAAATAAATAAAAACATATACCTGACCCTCCGATTCTTTTAACTTTTTTACAAATTTTTAAAAAGCACGAGAATATCAACGATTTCTCATGCCCCCAGAGTGCAATTTTTCATGCCCCCAAATTCCCCCAAAAAGTAGTTTTATAATAAATCTTTTTAATTTTTTTTAAACCATAATAAACTATTTTAAACATTTCTAATTTTCCAAAAACCTTTACATTTCAAGTATTATAAGCTATAATCATTAATATTAGTTGGATGCATGTAGTTTGAGTTTTTTTAATTTTTTCTCACTACGAACCAGAATGTCGGGGGTTCGAATCCTCCGTTGCACCACTAATTTTTCTGTTCTAAATAGTAGAACAGAATTTAATTTTATGTCAATTATCTTCATCTAACAATATTTTATCTAAATTTTCTACTGTAGGTTCTGTTATAATATTTCCCATATAATCATATCTTGAACCATGACAAGGACAATCCCATGTTTTTTCTAAATTATTCCATTTAACTAAACATCCTAAATGCTTACAGTATGGTTTTACTGAAAATACTTTACCATCATCTCTTTTGTATACTCCTATTTTTTCACCATCTATATCAACTATTCCTCCATCACCTATTGGTATTTTTTCATATACATCTTTAGCTGGTTTTATTTTATTAATTAACAAGGAATACGTACTCTCTTTAATCATATTTCCAAATTCCTTAATATTTTTTATAGGATTCATTCTTGTTGCTTTATATATTTCTGTATATTTATTATTTTTCCCCAAAACTAAATCAGAAATAATTTTTGCTGCTACATGTGCTGTACTCATTCCCCATTTTTTAAAACCTGTTGCAACATACATATATGGTAGTAGTGTTGAAAATTCTCCAATATATGGAATTTTATCTAGTGTTATACAATCTTCTGTTGACCATTTAAATTTAACCTCTGCTTCAGGATAGTAGTTTTTTATATAATTTTCTAGGTTTATAAAACTATCTTCTATTATTCCATTAGCCTGTCCTGTTTTATGTCCTGAACCTGCAACTATTAACAAATTATTTCCATTATATTTTGCAGTTCTAAAAGAAATTACAGGATTACATGATTGTATATACATTCCATCAATTATATCTTTATTTATATTATTGGTTTCAACAGCTATTGCATATGATTTATCCTGATACATTTTACTAAAATACATTCCTGGAAAATTTTTTATCGGAAAATGTGTTGCAAGCACTACTTTTTTTGCTATTACTGCACCATCCTCTGTACTTATTTTATATGAACCACTATTATATTCTATATTTTCTACCTTACTATTTTCATAGATTTTTACACCTAATTTTGATGATCTTTCAAATAATTCAACAGTATATTTTCGTGAATTAAATTGTGCTTGATTTTTAAACTTTTCTGCACCTAATACCTTTTCCACAGGTATATTTATATTCTCTGTATATTCTGCATCAAAACCTATTTCTTTTAAAACTTTTATTTCTTGTTTAACCTTTTGTAACTCACTTTCATTTGTGGCAAAAACATATGCATCCTTTTTTTCAAAATCACATTCTATATTTTCTTCATTTATAATTTTCTCTGCCAGTCTTATTCCTTCTTCATTTGATTCTAAATACATTTTTGCAAATTTTGCTCCATATTCATTATTTAGATAATCATAAAATAATCCATGCTGACTAGTTAATTTTGCTGTTGAATACGCTGTTACACCCATACAAATTTTCCCTTTTTCTAATACCACAACATTAACTCCGTTTTTTGCTAATAAATATGATGTTACTGCACCTACTATACCTCCACCTATTACACAAACTTCAGTTTTTTCCTCTTTACTTAATTTAGGATAATTTGTTTCTTTGCTATCTGCAATCCATAACGATTTTTCCATAGCTTCAAACTCCTCCATTCTTTTAATTTAATATCCTTTATATTTATGGAAATATTTTTTATATTTTTACAAATTATTATTTTCTGCTTAATTGTACTTCAATAGTTTTTTCCCTATTATTTCTTAATACTGTTAAAATTACCGTATCTCCAATATTTTTTGAATATATATATTCACGTAAATCGCACATCTTTTCTAAAGAAATATCATCAATTTTTGTTATAACATCTCCAATTTGTAATCCACTTGTAAATGCAGGAGAATCTAATGATATTTGTGCAATATATATCCCTGTATCAAAATTTATATTTGAATCTAAATATGGTATTACATCTTTATCATATGCAAAAACTCCAATACTAGCTTCTTCAAAATTTCCTTCATTTTCTAACTTTTGTATTATAGGCTTAATTACATTTATTGGAACAGCAAATCCTATCCCTTCTGCAGATGTAATTTTTACAGTATTTATACCAATAATTTCACCATTATTATTAATTAAAGGTCCTCCACTATTTCCTGGATTTATTGTAGCATCAGTTTGAATTAAATTAGACATAAAAACTTCATGTTCATTTTCTTCATTATTTACACCATTTTCTGTTTGTGTATTTTCTTTAAAAATAATAGTTCTATTTAATGCACTTATAATTCCAGATGTAACAGTTTTTTGAAATTCAAATCCAATTGGATTTCCTATGGCATATGCACTTTCTCCTACACTTACTAAATCTGAATCTCCTAGTATTGCATAACTAACACATTTCATATTAATTTTGATAATAGCTAAATCTAAATTCATATCTGACCATACAACATTTGCATTATAATTTTTTCCATCTTCCATTGTTACATAACAAGTACTATTCTTTGGTCCAGAAACATGTTCATTTGTTAAAATATATCCATTTTCTGATATAATTACTCCACTCCCAATTCCCATTTGTGATACACCATTTTCCATAAAAATAGTACTTCCATTATCTTTTAATTTGGAAACTCCAACAACACAATTTGTAACATTCTCTAACATTTGGGTAATAGTTACATCCTCTTGTTTTTTCATGTCTACTGTTTGTGATAAACGTTCTGCTTTAACAGTAGTAAAATCTGTTATTGGAATTCCTCTATAAATTTGAAATAATTTTATTCCTACCAAAATTGCCAGAATAATAATTACACATATAATTAATATCTTTTCTATTCTTTTTTTTCTTTGAGAATAAATATACACAATTAATACTCCTCCTTTAATTATTCTTTATTACATTTTTTACAAAATTGTAAAAATTATACTCATCTAATAACAATTGGATATCTTACAGTTTTGTACTCCCTCTTACCTTCTTCTCCAAAACTTGAACTCCATCAAACGAATGAAATATCAATGTGTGTTACTGCATTACATAACTATTAAATTTGATGGCTTATTGCAAAAACATTAAACAGTAACCAGCTAATGTTACTGTTTAACATTTTCGTCTTTTGAGTAGCCGGAAAGTGGTAGTAAGAGTGGAGATGTGGATATATATTGTTTTAAAAATGTGGCTTAAGTGGGAACCGGCTAGCTACAGAGAGTTATAATTCCCCAGACTACCACACCCCCAAAAACGTATACACAGTCCCTCACTGCCATACAGCAATCCGACCCTCACGCTCAGGAATTATTACTCTCTGTGCGCTGTTGGGAAACATTTTTAAAACAATATATATCCACATCTCCACTCTTACTACCACTTTCCGGCGGACTATTGTAAAAAGGCATTAAACGCTAATATAAAAAATTCTGTTTTAGTATTGTAGAAAATAATTTTTAATGATATAATTTTACCAAATTTGTAATGGAGGGAGTAATATGAAATTAGAACAAAATGATGTACCTTTTATATTTTCATCAACATCATTACCAGATGTTTTTTTTACAGAATATTTATCATATGCTGATGGTAATTATATAAAAATATATCTATACATGGTTTTTTTGGCAAAATATGGAAAAGACATAAAAATAAATGACTTAGCAAAAAAATTACAACTTCCATTAAAAACAATTCAGGATGGAATAAAATTTTGGGAAGAACAAAAAGTTATCACTAAAAAAAATGCAGGATACATATTAAATAACTTACAAGAAATGGAATTACATAAGCTTTATAATCCTAGAGTTACTTCATCACCTGAAGAATTAGAAAAAACGGCTAAAAATCAATATCGTTCTAAAGCTATAGAAAATATAAATAATGAATTTTTTCAAGGCATTATGTCTCCTTCATGGTATAGTGATATAGATTTATGGTTTAAAAAATATGCTTTTGATGAAGAAGTAATGATAGCACTATTTAGATATTGCTTTAATCGTTCTGCACTTCACAGAAATTATATCCAAACAGTAGCTGAAGCCTGGTCACAAAATAATATAAAAACATTTAATGACTTAGAAATATATTTTGAAAAACAAGAAAAAATAAAATCTTTAGAATCTGTAATTTCTAAAAAATTAAATCTAAATAGACAACTATCACAATATGAAGAAGGCTATGTCTCAAGATGGAATTTGGAGTATGGATATAATTTTGATATTATCGAACTTGCTTTGAAAAAAACCACTTCAAAATCAAATTTTAACTTTGACTATTTAGATAGAATATTAACAGATTGGCATGAAAGGAAATTAAAAACACCTGCTGATGTAACTAATTATTTATTAGATACAAAAAACAAAAATAAAAATATTAAGAATTTGGAAAAACAAACAGGTTATACAAATTATGAACAAAGAGAACATTCAGATTGGGATAATTTTTATATTAATACTACAAATAATTCAAATAATAATATAGATTCTAATATTAATCAAAATAATATTAAACTATAAATAATTTTTTAATAATTCCCAAAAAACATTTAATATAATATTATTAAATTTTTATATATAATGAGCTTTATAAATTTTGTTTATAAAGCTCTAATTAAATAAGTTAGGATGTGAATAAAATGAATAATGCAATATTATCATCACTCTTAAAAAAATATGAACAAAAAAGAATTTCTGCAGAAAAAGATTTAGATGAAAGAAAAAATAAATTATACCTAGAAAATCCTAGATTACAAGAAATAGACGATGAATTATCAAAAATAGGAATTTCAACAGCTAAGGCTTTAATAATGTCTAACTCTAATAATTTACTAAATGATTTAAATATTAAAGTTAATAATTTAAAAAAAGAAAAATCTGAAATATTAAAAAAATTAAATCTCCCTATAGATTATCTATTACCAAATTATTCTTGTAAATTATGTTATGATACAGGCTATATACAAAATAATTATAAATCTACTATGTGTAATTGCCTTAAACAAGAAATTTATAATATTGAATATAATAAATCAAATATTGCAAATTTAGAAACACAGAATTTTGAAAATTTTTCTTTAGAAAAATTTTCAGATAAAGTTGATAAAGAAAAATATAATTCAGAAATATCTCCTAGAGAAAATACACTTTTAATAAAAAATATCTGTATGAATTTTATTAATAATTTTGATGATCCAAAGGAAAAAAACCTTTTATTTACTGGAAATACAGGCTTAGGTAAAACATTTCTTTCAAGTTGTATAGCAAAAGAAATGATTCAAAGAGATAAAACCGTCCTTTACCAGACTTCTCCTCTTATGCTAGATACAATTATAGATTATAAATTTAATAAAAATACTTCATCAGATGAAACATATAAAAATTTGCTTGATGTTGATTTATTAATAATAGATGATTTAGGAACTGAATCATTAAATAATATTAAATTTACAGAATTATTTAATATAATAAATACACGTTTACTTAATCAAAATAATAAATGTTTAAAAACCATTATTTCGACAAATTTAAGTTTACCAATATTAAATAAAACCTATGGTGAACGTATTATCTCAAGATTAATTGGTGATTATAATATATGCAGATTTTTTGGAGAAGATCTTCGTTTCATAAATCGCTAATATATAATAAAAATATGAAATAAACTTTTTTTATTAAATTTTTTTAATAATTTTTGTTTATTTCATATTTTTTTGTTGCTTTTTATTATTTATTATTTATTTTCATCTTCTGGTTCAATAATTTCAATACTAACAACTTTTCCTCCATCATTTGTTCTCATTAATGTTACACCTTGAGTAGATCTACCTAAAACACTAACTTCTGAGACTTTTAATCTAATAATAGTTCCAGTATCTGTAATCATCATTACATCTTCATTACCTTTAGCTATTCTTATACCTACTATATTTCCTGTTTTAGGAGTTATTTTATAAGTAATTACTCCTTTTCCTCCTCTATTTTGTACTCTATATTCATCAAGTTCTGTTCTTTTTCCAAATCCATTTTCTGTGATAACAAGTAATGTAGAATTATTTCCACCAATTATTGATTCCATTCCTACTACAAAATCATCTTTATCTAATCTAATACCTAATACACCCTGAGCAGACCTTCCAACAGGACGTACATCTTTTTCATCAAAAGTAATACACAAACCTTTACTTGTAACTAAAACAACATTATCTTCTCCATCTGTTAATCTAACATCTATTAGTTCATCATCTTCTTTTAATGTTATAGCTAATAATCCAGTTCTTTTGTTAGAACTATATTCATTTAATGCTGTTTTCTTTATTAGTCCATTACGAGTAGCCATTAATAAATATTTTCCTTCAGCAAAATTTTGTAAAGGTATTACAGCTGATATTTTTTCTCCATTATCAAGACTTAATAAATTAACAATAGCTGTTCCTTTTGCTGTTCTACCAGCTTCAGGAATTTCGTATCCTCTTAATTTATACAATTTTCCCTTATTACTAAAAAATAAAATTGTATCATGTGTAGAAGCTGTAAATATTTGTTTTACAAAATCTTCTTCTCTTGTTGCAATTCCAGTAATTCCTTTTCCACCTCTTCTTTGACTTTTATATGTGTCTATTGGCATTCTTTTAATATATCCGAAATGAGTTAATGCTACAACTGTTTGCTCATCTTTTATTAGGTCTTCCATGTTGAATTCACCTTCTGCAGCAACAATTTTTGTTTTTCTTTCATCACCATATTTTTGTTTAATTTCTAATAATTCTTCTTTAATTATATCAAATACTAGTTTTTCACTATTTAGAATTTCCCTTAGATGTGCAATCAATTTCATTAATTCTGCATATTCTTCTTCTATTTTTTCTCTTTGTAACCCTGATAATGTTTTTAATCTCATATCTAATATTGCTTGTGCTTGAATATCAGAAAGATTAAATCTTTCCATTAATTTTTCTTTTGGATCATCATAAGATGAACGAATTATATTTATTACTTCATCAATATTATCTAAAGCAATTTTTAATCCTTCTAATATGTGAGCTCTAGCTAATGCTTTATCTAATTCAAATTGAGTTCTACGTAAAATTACATTTTTTCTATGATCAATATAATGATTTAAACATTGTCTTAATGTTAATATCTTAGGTTCACCATCTACTAATGCTAGCATTATAACACCAAATGTATCTTGCATTTGAGTAAATTTATATAATTGATTTAAAACAACTTGAGCATTTGCATCTCTTTTTAATTCAATTACAATTCTTACTTTATCAATTCTGTCAGATTCATCTCTTAAATCAGAAATTCCCTCAATCCTTTTTTCTCTAGCCAATGCAGCAATATTTTCAACAAGTTTTGCTTTATTTACTTGGTATGGAAGAGAATTAACTATTATTCTTTGTTTATTACCACTCATTTCTTCTATTTCTGCTTCAGCTCTAACTGTAATTTTTCCTCTTCCTGTTGTATATGCTTGTTTTATTCCTTCTCTTCCTAATATTACACCTTCTGTTGGAAAATCTGGTCCTTTAATTATTTGCATTAAATCTTCATCAGAAACATCATCTTCATCTATTATTTTTATAATGCCATCTATTACTTCTGTAAGATTATGTGGTGGTATATTTGTTGCCATACCAACAGCAATTCCTGATGAACCATTTATTAATAGTGTAGGAATTTTTGATGGTAAAACCTTTGGTTCTTGTAATCTTTCATCATAGTTTGGCATAAAATCTACTGTATTTTTTTCAATATCTGTTAACATTAATTCTGCAATTTTAGCCATTCTAGCTTCTGTGTACCTCATAGCAGCAGCACCATCACCATCTATAGAACCAAAATTTCCATGACCATCTATTAAAGGATATCTTAAAGAAAAATCTTGAGCCATTCTAACCATAGCATCATAAACTGATGAATCACCATGTGGATGATAACGTCCTAAAACAGAACCTACTGTATTAGCACATTTCCTATATGGCTTGTCTGATGTAATACCATCCTCATACATAGCATATAAAATTCTTCTATGAACAGGTTTCAAACCATCTCTTACATCTGGTAATGCACGAGAAACAATAACACTCATTGCATAATCAATATATGAGGTTTTCATCTCTGTTTCAATATCTCTTTGTATAATTTTTCCATCATTAGAATCCATATTTCTACCTCTTTTCTAGTGTATTTCACTCCTTGTATTATACTAAATCAAAAAAAATTATGCAACAATAAAATTTAAATTTCCGTAATTTTTGTTACTGTTTAATACTTTTTTTAAAAAATTTTTATTTAATTAAACAGTTTCATATAAAAGTATTATAAAATAATTATTTTATTTATTTATTTTAATAAAATATACTACATCTTAAAGTCACTCTATAAAAGAAAAAATTTTTGAAAAAAAGTGGTTAAGAAATTTTATGATTTTATAAATTAATAAGATTATGATATAGAAACAATTAAATTAATTGAATTGAAATTATATATTTTATAGAGTAACTTTAAGATGTAGTATATTTTTTATTTTATAAATTTTCAGCAAGTTCTAAATAAATATTACTAAAGTCAAAATTTTCCGTATTATTAATTAATTCATGTATATTTTGAATTTTATTTACATTTTTAATAATATTTTCTAATGGTAATATTTTTTTCATTTGTTTTTCTATTTTATTATATTCTTTGGTTAATCCATCTAAATCTTTTTTCGTATAATATTTTTCCCAATTTCCTATGTATTTTTCTACTTTTTCTAATGCTTTTATTTCATTAGTAAATTCATTTTCGACATTGTTACTAATATTATTTAAAATTAAATCTTTACCATTTTTTATTAAAGATGATATATTATCTGGAATTATTTTTGAATTTGATAATTTATCTAATACATTATCAATTCCATCTGAAACTTTATCAATAAATTTTCCTTTTTCTACAGCATTTTCTGCCTGTTCTATACTAGTAAACTCTGCATCTTCTATTCCTAATATTTTTTTCCCAAGTTCTATTGCATTTTGTCCTGCTGCATTTATAGCTTCTTTAAATCCTCCACTAATTAATGCATCTTTTACTTCAATAATCTCATCTTCAATAAAATCTGGTAAAATAACTTTTAAACCTGCATCTATTGCATTATTAGCAATTTGTCCAAAATTTGAATTCAAAAATTTATCTTGGAGATTTTTTAAATCCAAACTTTCTATTAATCTATTGCCTAATTCATTAATATTTTCTAATATATCCATGCTAACCTCCTTATATTTTTCATAATAATATAATTACTAATAAATTTTTTTCCAAACAAATTCATATTTTTTTAACATGTTATTTTTTTCATTAATATTTTTTACATTTTCATTAATTATCATATTGTAATCATTTTTCAATCTAATATATCCTAATATATTATAATCAGAATACAAGTTTTTTAATAAATTAATATCTATACTCTTTATATTAAATTTATTAAAAACAATATTTATTTTACTTTTTTCTATATTCCAATTTGTATAATACATTTCTAAAAGTCTTTTACTTTTACTTACCTCTAATAAATTTGCTTCTGTTAAAAATATGCTTTGATTACTCATTTTTATTATTTCTTTAGTATATTCAAAAAAGCATTCTGATGTTGTATCTATAATTATTACATCATAATATTCTAATAATTTTTCCATTATCTTTTTTAATTTTTCTTCACTAATTTTATTATCAGAATCAAATATCAAATTAATTCCAGAAATTAAATCCATTTTTTTATTAATATTAATTATTAAATTTTCAATTTTTATTTCATCCTTTTTATAATTATTATTTTTCATTATTTTTTTTATTTCTTCTGAATATTTATTTACTCCAAGAATTGTATGCAAACTGTTATTTAAAATATCAAAATCTATAATTAATATTTTTTCGCAATATTTTTTTAGAGCTTTTGCTAACATTACTGAAAAGACACTTTTACCTGATCCATTGTTTCCTAAAATGGAAATTATTTTATTTTTTTTAGTATCTTCATCTATAATTTTATTAATAAAATTTTTTTGATTTATATTATTTATAATTTTATTATTAAAATTAATTTTATTTCCAATATTTATTTTTTTATTACTCATTATTCTTTTTAATGAATTAATTTTATTATTTTTAGAAATTATAATTTTATTATTTTTTTCTTTATTTTTCTTTTTACATTTTCTTATTTCATTATTTGATAAATTTTTCTCATTTATTTTATTATTATTTTTTATAAATTCTTTTAATTCATCTATTTCTTTTCTTATTTCTTCATTATATTTCTCCATTTTATTTTCTTCACTGATTATTTCAATTATTTCCTTAATTTCTATTTTATTATCAAAAAAGATTTTATATACGCCTTTTTTCATCAAATTTTCTTCTAATTTATCATTATTTTTTTCCAATATTAAAATTATTTTTATTTTAGGATTAATTTTTTTAATTTTTTCTACTAATTCTTCTAATTCTAAATTTCCTGGAATTAATTGACTTATAATAATAAAATCTATTTCTTTTTTTAATTCTAAAATTTCAAAAATTCCATCTTGATATTGTATGTCATTATTTATTATTGTTAATCCATTTATTTTTTTTATTTCATCATTTAATATAGGATTTCCAACTGCTGTTAATATATTTTTAATTTTTTTCACCTCCCACAATTATTTCTTTTTCAAAATCTGATACTTCAATTTTAACTAATAAATGATCATCTCCAGCAAACATGAGACTTTCACCTCTTTTTAATGATTTTATTTCAATTTTTTCTTTTTCTGAAATATTAGAATATTTTTCTAAGACATTAATATTTTCTTCTTCCATTGAAAAAAAATTTTTTATACTTGAATTATTTAAAATACTTTTTCCATATGTACCATTTTCTAAACTAAATAAATCTGAAATATCCTGTGTAATTGCAACTGCACTTCCTCCATATTTCCTTATAGTTTTAAAAATTTTATAAATAAATGAAGCAACTTCCTTGTTTGATGTTACACCAATTAATCTCCATATTTCGTCTAAATAAATTGATTTTTTTGTATTTCTATCTTTTTTTATTTTGTCCCAAAACAATTCAGTAAATAAATACATACCATATTTTAAATTTTCTTCTCCTAATTCATATACATCTGCTAAAATTAATTTATTATTTAATTCAATATTTGTATAATTATTAAAAAATTTTAATGAGCCTTTTATAAATGGTAATAATTTTATTTTAAATTTTTTTGTTTCTTCATCACATAAAATATTATAAAAATCTTCTAAAATAGGCATATCTTTGCTTGCTTTAAAAATGGGTTTTATATTTATTTTTTCATTATCATATTTATATAATGATTTATCATCAAAAGTTATATTTTTTATTTTATAAACTTCAATTATTTTTTCTTCTAATATTGCCTTTTCCTCTTCATTTAAATTTCCAAAAATCAAATTAAAAAATCCAATTAATTTTGCAATCTTAGTAGCCAAATATCCATTTTCAGTATCTTCTAAACTATCTTGTCTTATATCAAAAATATTTATATATGTTCCAGAATTAGGGCCAATTTTTAATATAGTTCCCTCTAATTTTTCACACATATTTAAATATTCTCTCTCAGGATCAATAATATATTGTTCAATTCCTAATAGTCTATATCTTAATATTAACAATTTAGTATAAAAAGATTTTCCAGCACCACTTGTTCCAAAAATAGACATATTTGCATTTTTATATTTTTCATTATCATATCTATCAATGAAAACTAAAGAATTATTATAAATATTTGTACCAATTAAAATTCCGTTTTCATCAAAAATTGATGATGAAATAAATGGATAAGTACCAACTAAACCATTTGTTAAAATATTTCTTCTTGCAATTTCTTTTATATCCTTGGAATTTTCCATAAATGGGAAACTAGAAATTAATCCTTTTTCTTGTCTAAAGTATGCTCTTTTTGTTTGAATATTTTTACTTTGTAATAGTCCTTCTACTTTATTTAAAACATATTCTAAATCTTTTTTATCTTTTGAAAAAACATTTATATAAATATATAAAAAATATAAATCCTCATTATTTACCTGTATTTCTTTTCTTATATATTTTGCATCATTATATGTAAAAGCTGCAATTTCTATATCTTGTCTATTTTCTCCCAATGTCTTCAAATCAGAACCTACATTTCCTATATGATATGTTAGGTCTTTAATTGTTTTATATTTATCTTGTTTTTCATAATAAATTGAGATATTTATATTAATATTTGTATCAATTATATTTCTTAATAATAGATCAAAATTTTCTCTTCCATAATCTGAAACAATTAATGTCGAATAATAAATTCCATCCATTTCCATATATTTTGGATTAGATAAATTTATATATGAAGGTGATAAAAAATCCTTATCTGAATATACACCTTTCATAAAATTTAAATCATTTTTGATTTTTTTTATTAAAAATCACCTCCTAATTTAACGTCCTTCTTGGGTAGAAAAATGAAAATAAAATATTCTTACAATCTTCTTTATTATTTATTTCTACTACTAAATTTCCACATCTTGATATTGTATCTTTTATTTTTAAATAATTATCATTTAATTCATCAAAAATAATATTTTCCATATTTGTATTATTTTCAATATTATTATTTTCTACAGTCTTCCTTTCTTTTTTTATTATTATAAAAAAATTTTTTGTTGCAGATTTTTTATTTACATTTAATTGATTTAAAAAATTGACATATTCATCTGACACCATCTTTATTGTCTTACTTTCTTTTTTCGTGGAATTATTCACACTAGAAATGTGTTTAGATAAATCTTCTTTATTGCTTTGAATTAAAATTTGTAAATCGAAATTACATGTTTTCAAAAAAATTTTGTATGAATTTAATATAGCTTCCTTTTCCAGTTCTGATTTTAAATTGAAATTAATTGGATTAATTTTGATTATTTTAATATAATTTCCATTTTTTAATTTTATAATACCATTTTCAAAAATCTTCTCTATTAGAAGCCATTCTTGAATTGAAATATTTTTACTTTTACTAAAAACTTTTTTTACACCTACCTTTCTCTTTATCTTCATTTTTCATATTATACTTTTACAACATTTTTCATAAAATGTCAACAAAAATCGTTCGACATAATTCGACATAATTTTACATCTTCATGTTTTTAATTCTTTTCAAAAACAAAAAACTTTTTAGAAAACTATATAAAAGAATGAGATATACAGCCTAAAACAGTGGATTTAGAAGTGTTATCTATTTTAGAGGAAAAGAAAAATTTATATTATATGATATGTAAATAAGTTTCAAAAATTATAAAAATAAATTTTCATTTTATAAAATCATATCCATATTTATAACTAATTTTACTTTTATGTGAACTTGTGTTATAATAATAGTTAGATAGATTTTTCTTATTCACTATCCAATTTAACTAATTAGTTATGGAGACCTCCATACTTTTTTAGTTATTAAAAAATTTGAAAGGGGGGAATTTCTGTTATGAGATTTTTTTCTGATTTGATGTCTAGAATGGATGCTGAAACATTATTCCAGTTTATCGTTGTGTTACTGCCACTCGTTCAATCAATCCTTTACTTAAGAGGATTACTCACAAAAAATAAGGAAAAATGTTTTGACTCATTGATGTCCATTGTTTTCATTTCCACACTTCTCATACCTACAATGGCATTATTGAACTTATCATTCTGGCCCGTATTCTTAAGTTCTTCTTCGTATGTGATGGGTCTTATCTTCACATATCGGAACAAAAGCTAATGCTTTCCCCCTTTTAATGGGGGTTTTTTTATGTATAATTACATTTATAAAAAAAAAAATAATATGAAAAAAAATTTTTTTGAATAAAAACCAAAAAAGGATACATAATAATAACATAAGGTTAATATTAGTTTAACCAAGAGTATTAAAAGTTGCCCGATTTTTAATATTCGGTCAAAGTGAAATATTAGCTTAATAAACTTAGGTTAATATTTTGCGGAGATGAAGAATATATTATTTGTATATAAGCTATATAAATTAATAACTTATATGGTTGAACTATAGGTAATATATTTGAGTTACGATTATTCTTATATATCCTAATGGTTATTAATAGTCCCACGTAGGATGAATATAGCTATTAATTGTGTATTTGTAGTCAAGCAACTGATTAATATATGTGGTGACTAGCTTATTTATATAGCAATATATATTAGGTTATAAATTATGTATATTAGTTTTAGCTGAAGATTAATATTAGCTTTATGGATAATTCAAGAGGTAATATTGTAAAATACTATCTCTTGAATTAATTATTTTTTTATCAAAATTAATTTATACATAATAACTAATTAAAAATTATATATCTAAATTTTTAACATATTTTGCATTAGATTCAATAAATTCTCTTCTTGGACCAATTTCATCTCCCATTAAAATTGTAAAAATCTCATCTGCTTTCATTGCATCTTCTAGTTTTACCTGAATTAATATTCTTGTTTCAGGATTCATAGTAGTATCCCATAATTGTTCAGGATTCATTTCACCTAAACCTTTATACCTTTGAATATTTACTCCATCTTTTCCAATTTTATCTAAATTTTCTGTTAATTCTTCATCTGTGTAACAATAAATATCTTTCATTCCTCTTTTTGATAATTTATAAAGAGGAGGTTGTGCTAAATAAACATTACCATTTTCTATCAAAGGTCTCATATATCTAAAGAAAAAGGTTAATAATAATGTTCTAATATGTGCACCATCAACATCAGCATCAGCCATAATAATTACTTTTCCATAACGAATTTTAGTAATATCAAAATCATTACCAATTCCAGCACCTACAGCTAAAATAACTGGTTGTAATTTATCATTATTATAAATTTTATCAGCTCTTGATTTTTCTACATTTAGCATTTTTCCCCATAAAGGCAATATTGCTTGAAATTTCCTATCTCTTCCTTGTTTAGCACTTCCACCAGCTGAATCTCCCTCAACTATATATACTTCACATTCTTCTGGAACTTTGCTACTACAATCTGCTAATTTTCCAGGCAAAGTTGTAGACTCTAAAGCATTTTTTCTTCTTACTAATTCTCTTGCTTTTCTTGCTGCCTCTCTAGCTCTTGAAGCACTCACACATTTTTCTAATATAGCTTTTGCTACATTTGGATTTTCCTCTAAAAAATTTGATAAAGCTTCATTAACCAAGCTTTGAACAATTCCTGTAACATTACTATTTCCTAATTTTGTTTTTGTTTGACCTTCAAATTGAGGCTCTCTAACTTTAACAGAAATTACTGCAGTAATTCCTTCTCTAATATCTTCACCTTGTAAATTACCATCTTTTTCTTTTAAAATATTGTGTGATTTTGCATAATCATTAAAAGTTTTTGTTAATGCTCTTTTAAATCCTTCTAAATGTGTTCCACCTTCAATTGTATTAATATTATTTACAAAAGAATAAATATTTTCTGAATATGCAGTTGTATATTGAAAAGCTATTTCAACTGGAACCTCTCCATCATTTTTTTCAATATAGATTGGTTGTGGATTTATTTTTTCTTTATTTTTATTTAAAAATTCAACAAAAGAATTTAATCCACCTTCATAACAAAATTCAGCTTTTTTTATTTCCTCTCCTCTTTTATCTTCTACATTAATTGATAGACCTTTTGTTAAAAAAGCCATTTCTCTAAATCTACTTTCCAAAGTTTCATAATCATATTCAAGAGTTTCAAAAATAGTATCATCAGCTAAAAATCTAACTTTTGTTCCAGTTTTATCAGAATCACCTATTCTTGTTAATGGTTGAACAGTTTTTCCTCTTTCAAACTTCATTTGAAAAATTCCACCATCTCTTTGAATAGTAACTTCTGCCCATGTAGATAATGCATTAACAACAGAAGCACCAACACCATGTAGTCCTCCAGAAACTTTGTATCCACTATCTCCACCAAATTTTCCACCAGCATTTAATTGAGTATAAACAGTTTCTGCAGCAGATATTTTTGTTTTAGCATGTATATCAACAGGAATACCTCTACCATCATCTTCTACACATATAATATTTCCAGGTTCAATTTCAATATTAATATGTGAACAATAACCAGCCAATGCTTCATCAACACAGTTATCTACAATTTCATAAACTAAGTGATGCAAACCTCTTATAGAAACACTTCCAATATACATACCTGGTCTTTTTCTTACATGTTCTAATCCATCTAAAACTTGTATTTGCTCAGCATTATACTCATGTTCAAATTTTTCCATTATTCATCTTTTCCTTTCCATTGCATAATAGCAATTAGTTCTTTTGATTTTTATTTAATATTTTTATTGTAGAAATAGCTAAATAATTATTTTATTTAGCTTTTTTCTATGAAAGCTTTAAAAAATATTTCCACTTTTTACATTATATAAGTTAAAATTATTTTTTTCAAGCATAAATTTATCAGTACAAGTTACTAAAACTTGTGTATCCCTAATATTACTAAGAAAATTATTTCTTCTTTTCTCATCTAATTCTGACATAAAATCATCTAATAATAAAATTGGATTTTCCCCAATCTCATCATAAATAACTTTTAATTCAGACATTTTTAGAGATAAAATAACAGTTCTATGTTGACCTTGAGACCCATAAACATTTACTAAATTACCATTAATATAAATATTAAAGTCATCTCTATGAATCCCTTTTGTTGTATATCCTTTCATTATATCTAATTTTCTATTATTTTTTAATTTTTTTAAAAAATTTTCTTTACTATCAAAATCAGAAACATATTCTATTTTAATTTCTTCATTATTTTCAGTAATAATACTATGAACAGATTTTATTTTTTCTTTTATTTTATTAATAAATTCAACTCTGTATTTAAAAACACTTTCTGCATATTCAGCAATTTTTTCATCCCAGATTTCTAAAAAATCTTCAGGTTTATTTTCTATTTTTATTTGTTTTAAATAATTATTCCTTTGTTCTAATGCTTTTAAATAAATATTTAAACAAGATACATAATTAGGTCTTAATTGGCTAATAAAAATATCTAAAAATCTTCTTCTTTTTGCTGGTCCATCTTTTAAAATATTTATATCATCAGGAGTAAAAATAACAATATTCATATTTCCTAATAATTCACTTAATTTTTTTATTTTTACTCCATTTACAAAAATATTTTTTTTATCAGATATATCAATCTTTACAGAACCTTTTCTATCACACTTAGAAAACTCTACTTCTATTTTTGAAAAATCCTTTCCCATTTTTATTAGTTCTTTATCTTTGGTTGTTCTAAATGATTTTCCAATTGAAGTTACAAAAATTGCCTCTAAAATATTAGTTTTTCCTTGAGCATTATCACCATAAATTATATTAATATTTTTATTAAAATTAATTTTTAATTCATTATAATTTCTAAAATTTTGTAATTTCAAACTTGTTATCAACATATTATTCCTTATCTGTGGATAAATTATCCACTAATCTTTCATTCTAATAGGTAAAATCATATAAATATAATCTCCATTATCAACTGGTCTAATTATACATGGAGAAATACTTGTACCAAAATCAATAAATACTTCTTCATCATCAATAGCTCTAAAAGCATCTAAGAAATATTTTGGATTAAATCCTGCTTCTAAATTTTTTCCTTCAGTAGATACATACATTTCTTCTTTTGCATCACCAGTTTGATTAGTACAAGAAATAATAACTTTTCCTATATCTATTGATACTTTAACAGGATATTTTTTTTCTTTTTCTATACTAGAAGATGATATTAGGCTAACTCTTTCAAAACAATTTTGCATATTACTTTTATTTACTCTAATTCTTGTATCCCACATACTTGGAATAACATTTGAATAATTTAAAAATTCACCATCTAGTAATCTAGTTACAATTTTACAATTTTCCATTTCAAATAATGCTTGATTTTTTGCTATTCCAATTTTTATATTATCAAATGAATCTAAAATAATTTTATTTATTTCATTTAATGTTCTACCAGGAATAACAGCAGAAAAATTATTAACTTTTGTTTGAAGATATTTACTTTTCCATGCTAATCTAAATCCATCTACTGCTACTAAATTTAATTTATTATCTACTACTTCAAATAAACAACCTGTAAATATAGGTCTATTTTCTTCTGTACTAACAGCAAAAATTGTTTTTCTTATCATTTCTTTTAATGCATTTTGTTCTATTTCAATAGAATTCTCAATATTTATTTGTGGTAATTCAGGAAATTCATTAGGATTCATAGTTGCCAATTTGTATAAAGAACCTTCACATTCTATAACTAATAAGTTTTTATCATTAATATAAATTTTAATTTCTGTATCAGGTAATTTTTTTATAATTTCACTAAACATTATAGCATTAACAACTGTTGCACCTTGTTCTTCAATTTGTGCTTCTATAACATATTCTATTCCTATTTCTAAATCATATGTAGTTAATTTTACTTCTTTATCATTAGTTTGAATTAATATGCCTTCTAATATAGGCATTGTTGTCTTAGAAGCTACCGCTTTAGTTACGGAATTAATAGCTTTAAGGATTTTATCTTTGTCACAAATTATTTTCATTTTTTCACGTCTCCTTTATTATATTATTATATATATAAATATAAATATATATTAGTAGTAGTAGTAGTAGGTCCTGTGGATTATGTGGATAACTATGTCAAACCCTTGCGTCCGTAAGGGTTCAGATGTGGATAATTCTGTGGATAACTCAGAAAGTTATCCACAGTTTAATATGTAAACCTGTGGATAACTGAGTTATCCACATTTTATCCACACGTTATCCACACCCCCCTGTGGATAACTCATGTAACCATTGTGATAAGCTGATTACAGCGTCTGTTTTCGAACAAAAAATCGCCAAACAAATTTTGTCGAAACTTGTCGTTTTTGCTTATATTTATAGTATTTCAATGTTCGCTAAAAGTTATCCACAGGTTTACAGAAAAATGTGGATAACTTTGTGGATTTCTTAAAAAACTTTGCACAAAATAATTTTATTTTTTATCAATTTTTTTTTAATTTAAAAAATTGTATTTTTATCTTTTTTTAATTCTTTTTCTATTTAAAAAAATTTTTTTAATCTTTTTTATTATCTGCAAGTAATAAGCTTTCCACACTTTCCACAATTAATTTTGTGTTTAAATTTTCTTTTATTTCTTGTTCGATTTTTGTACAAGCATGCATTACTGTTGTATGATCCCTTTTTCCAAAATCTTTTCCAATTTGAGGTAAAGACATTTGAGCAACTTTTCTGCATAAATACATTGCAATTTGCCTTGGAAAAGCAATTTCATTATTTCTTTTTGATCCTCTTAAATCTTTTGCATCAATATTAAAATATTTTGCAACTGTTTCTTGAACAAATTCTGCAGAGAAAACTTTTTCTTGTTGAGCTATAATATCATTAATTGCTCTTTCTGCCATTTCAGGTGTTATAGAACTATTAGTTAAAGATGCTTTAGCAATTAATTTATTTAATGTTCCCTCTAATTCTCTGATATTTGTATCAATTTTTGTAGCTATATTAGATAAAATATCATCATCAATATTTATATTATCTAATTGCGCTTTTTTTCGTAAAATTGCCAGACGTGTTTCATAATCAGGGCTTTGAATATCAGCTATAAGTCCCCATTCAAATCTTGATTTAAGCCTGTCCTCTAATAATTGAATATCCTTTGGTGGTCTATCACTAGAAAGTATTATTTGTTTACCACTTTCATGTAAAGCATTAAAAGTATGAAAAAATTCTTCTTGTACACGTTCTTTTCCAGCAATAAACTGAATATCATCAATTAATAGTACATCAATATTTCTATGTTTATTTCTAAATTGTTCATTACTATTATCTTTTATTGAATTGATTAATTGATTGGTGAATTTTTCAGAAGTAACATATAAAATATTATAATTTTTATTTTTTCTTAAAATAGAATTTCCAATTGCATGCATTAAATGTGTTTTTCCAAGACCAACTCCACCATATAAAAATAAAGGATTATATGATGTAGCAGGTGCTTCAGCAACAGCTAATGCAGCAGCATGTGCAAATCTATTATTATTACCTACAACAAAAGTATCAAAAGTATATTTAGGATTTAAGGTTGGATTAGAATTTCCTATGTTAGAGCTGAAATCAGATAACATAGAGTCGTCTGAACTAATTTCATCTTTTGAAATAATAGAAACATTGCAGTCTTTATTGGTAATAAAGTTAAAAGTATTTGTTAATAAATCAAAATAACGTGAATAAATTGCTTCTTTCTGAAAACTAGAAGAAGCAACTAAAACTATATTTCCATTTTCTGCATTTTGAATTTCAAGATTTTTTATCCATGTTTCATATGATATTTTTGTTGTCTCGTCTTTTAAAAGTTCTTTTGCTTTAGTTAAAAGTTCTTTTGCTTCATTTTGCATATTTTTTTGTCCTCCAAAATACTTGAAATAACTGGAGTGTATGAGTTATCCACAGAGTTATCCACATATGTTGATAAATGTCCACAACCTGTGGATAACTTTTTTTGAAATTTAACTTTTTTTGTGTATAAAAGGCTAAAAAACCATACCTCCCTATTATCTGTATATAATATCAAAAACATTCCATAATAGTCAATAAAAATATTAAATTATTTTTAATTAATTTTGTATTGACATAAGTGCTGAATTTGTTATATAATTGTAACGCTAATAAAAATTTTTAGAAATATTCCGATTACGGTTATTTATATAAAATAATAGGAGGTGCAAAATAAGATGAAAAGAACATTCCAACCAAAAAATAAACAAAGAATGAAAGAACATGGTTTCTTAAAAAGAATGAGCACAAGATCTGGAAGAAATGTGTTAAAAGCTAGACGTGCTAAAGGAAGAAAGAAAATTTGTGCTTAAAAAAAGCCACTTATAAAATGTGTGGCTTTTTTTATCTAGGAAACACAAATTTACTTAGGGCGGATAGGAATCCGCCTATTGTTTAAATATTATTAATAAAAAAGAGTGAAATATGAAAAAAATAAATACATTGAAAAAAAATTATGAATTTAGATATGTTCTGACAAAAGGTAAGTATTATCATGGAAAATATCTAACAATTTATATAAAAAAAAATAGCCTAAATAAAAATATTATTGGGATAGCAATAAATACTAAACTTGGTAAGGCCGTAAGAAGAAATAATGCAAAAAGACTAATAAGAGAAAATTACAGATTGTTAAAAGATGAACTTGTATTAGGAAATAGTATAGTATTTTTATGGAACAAAAATATTAATTTAGAAGAAGCAGATTTTTTTAAAATAAAAAATGAAATGATAAATATTTTCCAAACAGCAGAATTATTAAAAAAATAGGAAAAAAGTATGAAAAAAATAATAATTTATTTATTAAAAATATACAAAAAAACTATTTCCCCAATTATTTCAAGTTGTGGTATACACTGTAAATTTTATCCAACTTGTTCAGAATACATGGTACAAGCAATTGAAAAATATGGTGTAATAAAGGGAATTTTATTGGGAATAAAAAGATTATTAAAGTGCAATCCATTTTCTAAAGGTGGATATGATCCTTTAAAATAATAAGGAGGAAATTAAATGTTTGCATTAATATCAAATATTTTTGGTTATTTACTGAATTTACTATATGGATTATTAAATAACAATTTTGGATTTGCAATAATTATTTTTTCTATATTACTTAGATTAATATTATTGCCAATAACAATAAAACAACAAAGATCAATGAAAAAAACAACTGAAATTCAAGGAGAATTAAGAAAATTACAAATAAAATATAAAAATAATCCAGAGATGTTGAATAAAGAAACCTTAGAATTATATAAAAGAGAAAAAATTTCTCCTTTTAGTGGATGTTTAAGTGCAATTGTGCAAATTGTTGTAATATTATCAGTATTTTACTTAGTTAGCCAACCTCTTACATATATGAAAAAAGCAAATGATAGTAACCCAGAATTAAAAACAGTAGTAGAAGAATACAAAAAAGAAATTTCTGAAAGTAATAATAACAGAACTAGATATCTTGAAATAGCAACAATTGCACGTATAAGAGAAGACTATAAAGATATAAGCAATAAATTAAATGAAAAAAATAACGAATCTAATGAAAATACTATTAATGAAGAACCAGAAAATAATGTAGAAAATACAGTTGGTGAAGATATAGTACAAAATGAGCAAAATGTAGATAATACAGAAAATACAACAACAGATGAAATAGTACAAAACGAGCAAAATACGGATAATACAGAAAATGCAACAACTGATGAAACAGTGCAAAACGAACAAAATATAGATAATACAGAAAATACAATAAATGAAGAAAATTCTGAAGAAATTAACAATACAGAAGTTACTGAAGGAAATGTAGATAATATAGAAAATAAAGAAGAATTAGAAAAAAGAAAATCTATACTTGAAAAATTAAATATAAATATGGATTTCTTAGGATTAGACTTAAGTAAAGTTCCAAATGAAAATTTAAATGATTATAAAGTATATATTATACCGTTATTATATGTAATATCTTCATTTATATCAATAAAACTAACAACAAATATGCAAAATAATGAAAAGAAAGAAAATGAAAATAAAAAGAAAAATGAAAATGAAGTAGATACAATGGCACAAATGAATAAAAGCATGTCATATTTTATGCCTATAATGGCAGTATCAATTGCATTTATTGCTCCTTTAGGATTAGCATTATATTGGTTTATAAGTAATGCATTAATGATTATTGAAAGATTTATTATCAAAAAAATTATAGATAATAAGGAGGAAGAAAAAAATGCCTAAAAGTATCATTTCCGAAGGTAAAACAACAAATGAAGCAATAGAAAATGGACTTAAAGAATTAAATGTTTCAAAAAATATGGTAGATATAAAAATATTAGAAAACGAAGAAAAAAGAAGTTTTTTTAGTATTTTAGCACCAAGAGTTGTTAAAGTAGAATTAACATTAAGAGAAAATCAAAATGGTGATGACACAAAAACAATTTCTGAAAAAGTAATAAAAAAAGAGGAAAGAATTATTGATATTAAAGATTTAGAAATTGCTAAATCTAACATAAAAGAATTTTTAGATAATTTTTTAAAGAAAGCTACAGACAAAGATTATAATTGTGAAATTGAAATAAAAGACCAAAACATTGAAATTAATATTACAGGTGATGATTCAGGATTTTTGATTGGCTATAGAGGAGAGGTTTTAAATTCACTTCAAACAATATTATCATCAATAGCAAATAAGAACAATAATTTAAAAATAAAAGTAATATTAGATATAGAAAACTACAGGGAAAAAAGAAAAGGAGTATTAGAAGCATTAGCAGTAAAAGTAGCAAAAACAGTAACAAAAACAGGAAAATCAATAACACTAGAGCCTATGGGTGCATATGAAAGGAAAATAATCCATAGTAAATTGCAAGATAATAAATATGTGACAACACATAGTATTGGAGAAGAACCTAACAGAAAAGTTGTTATATCCAAAAAATAATCAAATATTAAAATCAGAAGTCAAAGTTCAGATTTTAGTTTTAGTTTCATCTTAAACTGATTTCGTACTTTGGCTTTAATAATATAGAAGGAGGAGAAAATGAGTACAATTGCAGCAATATCTACAGCAACAAGTAATGGAGGAATAGGAATAATTAGAATGAGTGGAAAAAATTGTTTTGATATTATAAACAAAATTTTTCGTCCATTTAATGAAAAAAATAATCAAATAAAAGGCTATTCACTTAAATTTGGTTATATTATTAATCCAAAAACTAATGAAAAAATAGATGAAGTTCTTGTATCATTTTTCATAAGTCCAAAAAGTTATACAACTGAAAATATGTGTGAAATAAATTCTCATGGAGGATTGATTGTTGAGAAAAAAATATTACAAATGTGTTTAGATAATGGGGCAGAGCTTGCAGAACCAGGAGAGTTTACTAAAAGAGCATTCTTAAATGGGAGAATAGATTTAGCACAAGCAGAATCTGTAATTGATTTAATAAATTCAAAAACAGATAATGAAGCAAAAGCTTCAATTAATCAGCTAGAAGGAAGTTTATCTAAAAAAATACAAGAAATACGTAAAAAATTATTAGATATTATGGCAGATATTGAAGCAGATATTGATTATCCAGAATATGATTTAGAAGAAGTAACAAATGAAAAGATTAAAAATATTTTAAATGAAGTAAGAAATGATTTGTTAAGATTATCTAATACATTTGAAGATGGAAAAATTTTAAAGGAAGGTGTTAAAACAATAATTTTGGGGAAACCAAATGCAGGAAAATCTTCACTTTTAAATGCTATTCTAGAAGAAGAAAGAGCAATAGTAAGTGAATATGCAGGTACTACAAGAGACACAATTGAAGAATTTGTTAATATACAAGGAATTCCCTTAAAATTGATTGATACAGCTGGGATTAGACAAACTGATGATAAAATCGAAGAAATTGGTGTAAAAAGAGCTTTAAAATTGTCACAAGATGCAGATTTAATTATAGCAATTTTTGATGGATCAAAAGATTTGGATAAAGAAGATTTTGAAATATTAAATATTATTAAAAATAAAAAGGCTATAATACTGCTTAATAAAAAAGATTTAGGTGATTTGAGATTAGAAAATAATGAAGATATAAAAAAATCATGTGATAATATTATAAAAATATCAGCAAAAAATGGAGAAGGAATAGAAGAACTTTATGATAAAATTTCGTGTATGTTTAGGAAAAACGAAATTAGTATGAATGATGGAGTTATTATAACTAACATTAGACATAAGAATCAAATTGATAAAGCTATTAGTAGTGTTAATGAGGCTATAAAATCAAATGAAAGTGGTTTACCTATTGATATTGTTAGTATCCCAATTAAACAAATATTGAATGATTTGTGTGCAATTACTGGAGAGGATGTTTCTGAAGATATTATTAATGAAATATTTTCTAAATTTTGTTTGGGAAAATAATGTGTGTGATTTGACTACTCTGAAATGGTTTTTGAAAATATTATTGAAGTATAATAAAAGTTATATATCTGATGATTAGTTATTGAAATAGTTTTAATATATGGTCTTAAAATATATATAAATTAACTTTTTATAACTATGTAATAAAATTTCGCATATAAATTAAAAATAAAAAGTTTTAATTATTAGACAACTATCATTATGACCAAAACATAAAAATGTCTTAAAAACGAATTTCAAATTAATTTGAGGCAAATAAATTATACAAAAGAGAGAACAGAATCGAACAACAGAATATTATGTAAACACAACAAAAATAAATTTGTATAATGTAAAAATAAAAGGAGAAATAATTATGAGTTATAATGCAGGAAAATATGATATAGCTGTTATTGGAGCTGGTCATGCTGGTTGTGAGGCTGCTTTAGCTGCTGCAAGAATGGGAATGAAAACATTACTATTTTCAATTAGTTTAGAGGCTGTAGCTAATATGCCATGTAATCCACATATTGGAGGTAGTTCAAAAGGCCATTTAGTAAGAGAGATAGACTGCTTAGGTGGAGAAATGGCTAAAAATATAGATAAAACTCTTATTCAATTAAGAATGTTAAATACATCAAAAGGACCAGCTGTATATTCATTAAGAGCACAAGCAGATAGAAAGATGTATCAAATGGAGATGAAACACACTTTAGAAAAACAAGAAAATCTATATTTAAAACAAGCAGAAATTGTAGATATTCAGGTTGATAATGGTAAGGTAAAATCAATTGAGACAAATGTTGGTGCTATATATGAAGTAGATTCAATTATTGTTGCAACAGGAACTTATTTGAAAGGAAAAATTCATATAGGTGAAACATCATTTGAAAGTGGTCCAGATGGAGTATTTCCTTCAATTAAATTATCAGATGCTTTAAAAAGATTAGGAATAGACTTATTGAGATTTAAGACTGGAACACCAGCTAGAATTAATAGAAAAAGTGTTGATTTTTCTAAAATGGAAATACAAGAAGGAGATACCAAATTAACAGCATTTTCTTTTGAAGATAAATTAGATGAAAAGATTGAACAATTGCCTTGTTATTTAACATATACTAATAGTAAAACACATGAAGTAATAAGAAAAAATCTTCATCGTTCACCATTGTATTCTGGTAAAATAGAAGGAACAGGACCAAGATATTGTCCTTCTATTGAGGATAAGGTTGTACGTTTTGCAGATAAAGAAAGGCATCAAATTTTTATTGAACCAATGGGAAGAAATACTGATGAAATGTATGTTCAAGGGATGAGTTCATCACTACCAGAAGATGTTCAAATAGAGATGTATAGGACAATTGCAGGATTAGAAAATGTTGAATTTACAAGACCTGCTTATGCAATTGAATATGATTGTATTGATCCATTAGAATTAAAATTAAGTTTAGAACATAAGAAAATACAAAATTTATTTTTTGCAGGGCAAATTAATGGAACATCAGGATATGAAGAGGCTGCTTCACAGGGAATAATTGCAGGAATTAATGCAGCTTTGAAATTAAAAGGGCAAGATCCAGTTATTTTAGATAGGTCACAAGCATATATTGGAGTTTTAATTGATGATATTGTAACAAAAGGTACAAATGAACCATATAGAATGATGACTTCAAGAGCTGAATATAGATTACTTTTAAGACAAGATAATACAGATTTAAGATTAACTGATATTGGTTATAAGGTTGGTTTAATTTCAGAGGAAAGATATAAAAAATTCTGTCAAAAAAGAGAAAACATACAAAAGGAAATTGAGAGATTAAGGAAAATAACAGTTAAACCAACAGAACATGTTAATGAATTTTTAGAGAAAAATGGCTCATCAAAACTTTCTGGAGGAATAAAATTAATTGATTTACTAAAAAGAAGTGAATTAAGTTATGAAAAATTAAAAGAAATTGATGAAAATCGACCAGATATAAGTGAAGAAGAAGCTGAAGAGGTTGAAATTCAAGTAAAATATGAAGGGTATATAAATTTACAAGAAGCTCAAGTTGAAAAATTTAAAAAATTAGAAAAAAAGAAAATACCTGAAGATATTGTATATGCTAATATAAAAGGTTTACGTTTGGAAGCAAGACAAAAACTTGACAAAATAAAGCCTATATCAATAGGACAAGCTGCAAGAATATCAGGTGTTTCACCAGCAGATGTAAATGTTTTACACATATATATTGAACAAGAAAAAGCAAAGAAAAACATATAAATGCGATGATTTATGAGTATAATCGGAAAAAAAACTCAAATATATTATATAAGGAATAATTATGGAATTTAATGAATTTTCGAATATTTTTAAGGAAAGTGCTGAAAAATTACAAGTAAATTTAACAGATCAACAAATTTTTAAATTTTATACATATATGAATTTATTGTTAGAATGGAATGAAAAAGTGAATTTAACAGCTATTACAGAATATAAAGATGTAATTTTAAAACATTTTATAGATTCACTAACAGTAGAAAAATATATAAATGGAAATAAAAAGATTATTGATATAGGAACAGGTGCTGGATTTCCAGGTATTCCTATAAAAATAATTAAAAATGATGTATATGTAACACTAATGGACTCATTAAATAAAAGAATTAATTTTTTAAATGAAGTCATAAAAGAAAATAAATTAGATAATATTGAGACAGTACATGCAAGGGCAGAAGAATTAGCTAGAAATAAAAAATATAGAGAACAATATGATATTGCAATAGCTAGAGCAGTAGCATCATTAAATGTATTATTAGAATATATGTTACCTTTTGTAAAAAAGGGAGGATATTGTATTTGTATGAAGGGATCAAATATTAATGATGAAATTGAAAAATCTCAAAAAGCATTAAATACCTTTAATGCTAAAATTGAAAAAATTGATAGTTTCAATTTACCAGAAAGTGAATTTGGTAGAAACATAATAATAATAAAAAAAATAGGAGACATGCCATCTAAATATCCAAGAAAAGCAGGTACACCTTCTAAAGATCCAATAGTTTAAAATACTGAAAAAGTAAAAATACTTTTCAGTATTTTTTTCATGGGTATTTTTTCAAAATATTTATATAAAATTCTATCAAATATGAATTTTATATCTCATTACATATAAAAAAATGAAAAGCCTTGAAAATACTTTAATATATAATCCTCGTTTTTTGTGAAACTGAATTATCAAATTATTAAAATCAATTATTGATTAAAAAATGTTAAATTTTAACCTGAAATATTACTATTTAACACTTTTCACATAACAAAATTTTGTAGAGTAGTCAAATTCATTAGTTATGTAATACGGGGAAATATATTAATATGCAGTGAGTGCGCAGTTTGGCGCTCCTACTTAACGTCTTCCTCAAAACTTAAGCGCCAGCAAACGAACGGAATATTAATATATTTCCCCGTATTACATAACTAATGAATTTGACGGCTTATTGCAAAAGCATTAAACAATAACACTGTAATGAAAATATATACAAAATTATATTGACATATTGAAAAACTTTTTATATTATATTATAAAGAAATTAAGGATGGGGGTTTTAGCATGGGAAAAATAATTTCAGTAGCAAATCAAAAGGGTGGAGTTGGAAAGACTACAACTGCAGTTAATCTAAGTGCTTCACTTGCTAAAAAAGGAAAAAGAGTATTGCTAATAGATACAGATCCACAAGGAAATGCAACTAGTGGTGTAGGGGTAGATAAATCAGTACAATTTTCAGTTTATGATGTCTTAGTGGATGGTGTAGATGTTGAAAATACTATTCAAAAAACAGAAGTAAAAAATTTAGAAGTATGTCCATCAAATATAAATTTGGCAGGAGCTGAAGTACAACTCGTTTCAGTAAAAGAAAGGGAGTACAGGTTAAAGGAGAAAATTGACAAAGTTAAAAATAACTATGATTATCTAATTATAGATTGTCCACCATCATTAGGAATTGTAACCTTAAATGCGTTTACTGCTTCTGATAGTGTTTTAATACCAATTCAATGCGAATATTATGCATTAGAAGGACTTGGACAACTAATAAATACTATCAATTTAGTAAAAAAAAGAATGAACAAAAGTTTGGCAATAGAAGGAGCATTACTTACAATGTATGATGCTAGAACCAATTTATCAAATCAAGTAGTTAAAGAAGTAAAAAATTATTTTGATGATAAAGTTTATAAAACAGTTATACCAAGAAATGTTAAATTAAGTGAAGCTCCAAGTTATGGAATGCCAATCTGTATGTATGATGCACGTTCAAAGGGGTCAAAATGTTATGAAAAATTTACAAAAGAATTAATGAAAATGAACGAGAGTAAAGGTAGACATATGAAATAAAAAGGAGGAACAATATGGTTAAGAAAACAGGATTGGGAAAAGGATTAGGAGCATTATTTAATGATAACATTATAGATGATGAGGAAGAAAACAAGGTTGACATAAAAGAGGGAGAAGAAATAGTACATAAAATAAAGGTAATGGAAATTGAGCCAAACAAAAATCAACCTAGAAGAACATTTGATAGTGAAAGTATAGATGAATTGGCAGAATCTGTAAAAAGATATGGAATTATTCAACCTATTATAGTAACTAAAAAAAATAATTATTATGAAATTGTAGCAGGTGAAAGACGTTGGAGAGCTGCAAAAAAAGCAGGGCTAGAGGCAATGCCTTGTATTGTAAGAGAAGATACAGAAAGAAAAAATAAAGAAATTGCTCTAATTGAAAATATTCAAAGAGAGGATTTAAATCCAATAGAAAAGGCTAAAGGGTTTAGAGAGTTACTAGATGAGTATGGGTTAACTCAAACAGAACTTGCTGAAACACTTGGTATGAGTAGAAGTGCACTTACTAATACTATAAGATTATTAAATTTAGATCCAAGAGTTTCTGAACTTGTTATACAAAGACGATTAACAGAGGGACATGCTAGGTCTTTATTATGTTTTGATGATCCAGATAAACAATATGAAGCTGCATTAGAGATTATTGAAAAAGGGCAAACAGTAAGAAATATTGAAAATAAGGTAAAGAATAAGAAAAAAACACAGAAAATTGACCCTAAATATAATGCAATTATAAATGATATAGAAGATACTTTTCAGAGTTATTTTGGAACAAAGGTAAGTTTACAGGCAGGTAAAAGAAGTGGAAAAATAATTATACAATATTCTACAAATGACGATTTGGAAAGGATTATGGATTTAATAAAAAATAAATAAAATATTTTAATTATTGAAGATTATTGTTTAATACTTTTGCAATAAGCCGTCAAATTTAATAGTTATGTAAAAGGGATAAATATATTAACATTCCGTACGCTTACTGGCTTGGACTTATCAAAAGGCAAAATGGACTTTGAGATAGTAAAAGTTTGTATTATGATTGAGTCCATTTTACTTCTTTTGATAAGCCTCGCCAAACTGCGCGCTTTGTACTCCATTGTTAATATATTTATCCCTTTTACATAACTATTGAATTTGACTACTCTACAAAGTTTGGTTATGTGAGAAGTGTTAAATAGTAATTGGAACTGGAAATATTTAGTAATTTATCTTGTCTTTTCTTTATTTGTATGCTACAATATAAAAGACTAAAAAATGTAAGAACTGTGAGGTAGCTAATTATGAAATCAACTGGTATTATTCGAAAAATAGATGAATTAGGAAGAGTAGTTATTCCTATTGAATTAAGAAATAAATTTAATCTTTCAGAAAAAGATCCAATTGAAATATATGTAGATGGTACAAATATTATTTTGAAGAAATATGAAAGTAATTGTATATTTTGTGGAAGATCTGAAAATTTAAAAGAATATAAGGATAAACAGATTTGCACAAATTGTTTAAAGAAAATTTCTACATTAAATGAAAAAAGAAAAAAAGAAAAGAACAAATAAAATTTCTGAAAAAAATAGATATAGAAAAAATTCATATATCTATTTTTTTTACAGAAATTTTATTTTATATTTATTAATTTCATATAAATTTCATTTTTATTTACATTTCTATCTTTTGCTATTTTTTTTATTATTTCTTTTTTATCCAAATTTTGTTTTTTATAATATTCATAATGTTCTTCTAAACTCATATTTTTTAAAAGTTCTTTAATATTGTCAGATTCTATTATTTTAGTACCTTCAATAATAATTATTAATTCTCCTTTTAATTCTGTATAAGATGAAATAATTTCACTAATTTTTCCTCTTATAAATTCTTCATGAATTTTAGTAAGTTCTCTTGCAATAACTATATTAACATCACCAAGTTCATTTAAGATATCATTTAATGTTTGATTTATTTTATGTGGAGCTTCATATAATATAATAGTTTTGTTTTCTTTTTTTAATTCTTCAAATTTATTTTTTCTTAATTTTTTATTTAATGGTAAAAATCCATAAAAACTAAATTCGCGTGTATTCATTCCAGAAGCAATTAATGCATTTATTAATGCACATGGTCCTGGAATAGGAATTATTTGTATATTTTCCTCTATAGCTTTTTTTACAATTTCTTCACCTGGATCTGAAATAGCTGGTGTTCCAGCATCTGTTATTAATGCTATATTTTCTCCATTTAATAATTTGCTAATTAATAAATCTGTTTTATTTTCATCACTATGTCTATGATAACTAATTAATGGTTTAGATATATTTAAATGATTTAATAATTTTAAACTGTGTCTAGTATCTTCAGCAGCAATAATATCTACATCATTTAAAATTTGTACTGCACGATATGTTATATCATCTAGGTTGCCTATTGGAGTAGCAACTAAATATAATTTTCCGATATTTTGCATTTTTTTCCTTCTTTCTTAATAATATTTTTTAATTAATTGTTTAAGTATATTTTTGATTATTATATATTTGTAGTACTTCATCTGTATATTCTCCATTATTTTGATATATATATAATGGTTTTTCTACATTTAAAAAAGGTTTGGCATTTTTAACTGCTTTGATTAATACTAATTTTGCTTCAGTACTATTGGGGTTTGAGTAGACAAATTTTATTTTTTTGGGTTCTATATGATTTTGCCTTAATCCATAAATAATATCTGATAATCTTTCAGGTCTATGTACCATATATAAAGTTCCTTTATCTTTTAAAACTTGTTTTGCAGAATTTATAAAATCAAATATATCTGCTAATAGTTCGTGTCTTGAAATTAATTTTTTTTCATTTTGATTTTTTCCACCAGTGTTATTCTTTTTATATGGAGGATTAGTAACAACTACATCAAAAGATTCTTTTGGAACATGCAACAAAATATCTTTGATATTGCAATTTAGTATTTTAAATTTTTCTTCTAAATGGTTGAGTTTAATGCTTCTTGTTGCCATATCAGCTACATCTGGTTGTATTTCTATACCAAGAACATTATTGATATTTGTTTTTGCTAATAATAGAAAACTAATTATACCGGTTCCTGTGCCTAAGTCAATTACTGTACTATTTTTTTTAATATCTTTAGCGAAATCTGAAAGTAGAACACTGTCTATTCCAAAGCAAAAACCATTTTTGTCTTGAATTATTTTTAAATTATTTATTTGTAAGTCATCTATTCTTTCATTTTCTTTTAAAATTTTTCTCACCTTTTTCTGTAACAAAATTTTTTATGATTAATATTATATAATAAATTGTGGGAAAATTAAAGGTTTTTTGATTAATTAGGTTAAAATAAGTTGGTGTTTGGGGGGGTTGCAGGAGGCCGTCAAATTCAATAGTTATGTAATGCTTTTGCAGGAGGCCGTCAAAAAATCCAAGATAAGTATGGCCTGTTGACATATATTATTTTGAAAATGTTTCCCAACAGCGCACAGAGAGTAATAATTCCTGAGTGCGAGGGTCGGAT
>CANPWE010000004.1 GCA_947581895.1 uncultured Clostridia bacterium
CGTATTAATGATAAGACATATGGGAAAATCGTATCTGAAGAATTAAATGTTAACATTAGTAAAGAACAAATTCAAGATAATATAAGAAGATATTTAAAACTTGTGTTAAATAGAAGACCTGATATATACAATGGTTATAAAGTATTAGATATAGAGAAGATAGAAAATATTGTTTCATATATTGCTAGTAAAGTAAAAAATTTAACTATTACAAGTTTAAATAAGTATTTATGGTATATAGATATGTTATCTTTTAAACAAAGAAGTGTAGCAATTACTGGATTAACATATCAAAATCAAAAATTTGGTCCTACTATTATAGATAAGAAATATGATGAAATATCATTATTAGATGATAAATATATTAGAGAAGATATTGAAACTGAAAATGGTAATACAACAAAAATTATAAGTAATGGAAATTATAGTTTAGAAAAAATAAGTGATTCTGAAAAAGAAATAATTGATACAATAATAAAAACACTAAAGAATAAAACTGTGGCTGATATATCTGAATTGTCACATAAAGAGGAAGGATGGAAAAAAACTAAAAGATTTGAAAGAATATCATTTGATTATGCTATGGATTTGAATATAATTAAATAAATAATCAAAAGCAAAATATTTTAGTTTTTTTACTAAATATTTTGCTTTTTTTGTGAGGCGATAAATATGTATAATTTTGTGAAAATGGTTAATACATTTATAAGAGAAGAAATAATTTCAAACTCATTTGAGATTATTTCAAAAAATCAAATAATTGCAATTGTATTTACATATATTATCCGTTAGAATAATTAAAGAAAATGGGCAGTTAATATTAAATTCAACGTTTTGGAAAACAATTATAACAAAATCAATAAAAACTTTCTTTTTTGGAAACAATATGATATAATAATATTATAACCTAAAAAGGAGAGTTTTTATTATGTTAGGAGATAAAATAAAATTATATAGAGAAAATAAAAAAATGACTCAAAATGAGATTGCTAATATACTAGATGTAAGTCCAGCAACAGTTTCAAAATATGAATCAGGTGCTTTAGAACCTAATATTGAGTCTTTAAAAAGATTAGCCGAATTGTTTGAAATATCAATTGATGAATTATTAAATGATCAAGAAGAAAAATTTGATGTTTCAAAAATAAATGTATTAGATATTCTTAGAGAACAAAAAGAAATGAAACTAAAAGGAAACTTATATCATCAAACTCAGGTTTCATTTGCATATAATACAAATCACATTGAAGGAAGCACATTAACAGAAGATCAAACAAGATATATTTTTGAAACAAATACGATATTATTTGAGAGTAATACAATTGCAAAAGTAGATGATATATTAGAAACTTCTAATCACTTCAAATTAGTTGATTATATGTTAGATGTAGCAGATAAGAGATTAACTGAAAAGATGATAAAAGAATTTCATAAGATTTTAAAAGATGGTACCTCAGATAGTAGAGTGGAGTGGTTTAATGTTGGAGAATATAAACAAAGAGCTAATACAATAGGAAGTGGTATTAAAACAACATCACCCAACAGTGTTGAAAAAGAAATGTCAAAACTAATGGATTGGTATAATTTACTTAAACAAGTTACTATAAAAGAAATAATTGAATTTCATTATAGATTTGAAAGTATACATCCATTTCAAGATGGTAATGGAAGAATAGGAAGAATTATCATGTTTAAGGAATGTTTAAAAAACAATATTATTCCATTTATTATACAAGATTCAGATAAATTATTTTATTATAGAGGTTTGAAAGAATACAAAAATGAAAAAGGATATTTAATTGATACTTGCCTGAATGAACAAGACCAATATATTAAGTCAATAGAATATTATTTAAAATAAAAGAGACTAACTATATGAATTGTAACAATTTTATGCAAACTTGTAAAAATTCATTTAATTTTTATATTGATTTTTTATGAAAAAGATGATACCGTATACATATTAAAAATATATAGCAAAATATAAACATTCTGGTAATGAAAGGAGCAAAAATCATGAAAAAAGAAGAAATAACATTAAAAAACACAAAAGCAGAAATATTAGAAGCACTAAATGAAGCACTAGAAAGGGAACAAAATATGGCAAAAATAAAATATGAACCAGAAAAAGAAGAAAAAGCTAAAAAGGTTGAAAAAGCAATAGAAGTATCAAGAGAAAATGTAGAAAATAAAATATTTTCAGATGAGTTAAATAATAAATTTAAAGATTTAGAAACAGCAATACAAGCAGAGGAAGAGAAATTAAAAAATTTATATGGGATTGAAAAAGAATTAAATAATTTGGTAGTTGTTATTAATGCTGGAAAAGATTATCTTTTGGATTTAGAAAATACTAAAAAAGAAAAATCAGAGGAAATAAACAATAATATAAAAGAATTGGAAGAAAATTACAAAAATAAAATGCAAGATTTAGAAAAAGAATATGAATTAAAAGCTAAAAGTCTAAAAATAGAAAGAGATAGAGAAATTGAAGAATACAATTACAAGTTAAAAAGAGATAGGGAAATGTCTAATAATAAATGGGAAGATGAGAAAGCAGAAAGGGAAAAGCTTTTGACCGAAAAAGAAAAAGTAACTAATGAGCTTTTAGAGGAAGCTGAGAAAAATGCAGAATATTTAAAAGGGTTAGAAAATAAAGTGAATGAAATTCCAGAGCTTTTAGAAAAACAATATACAAAGGGAAAGGAAGATGCAACTAAAGAATTAGAAAAAAATAGTAAATTTGAGACTGAATTATTAAAAAAAGATTTTCAAAATACAATAGATAGACAAAATGATAAAATATTGGCATTACAGGAAGAAATGAAAAGAGTAAGTTCAGAAAAAAATGCTTTGCAAGAAAAGCTTGATCAAGCTTATATGCAAATAAAAGAAATGGCAACTAAAACTGTTGAAGCTACTGGTGGAGTTAAAATATTAGGTAATAATAATGAGGCAAATAAATAGAAAAATAACACTTATTAGATTGAAAAAATCTGGTAGGTGTTATTTTCTATGGCATGAATTGTATTTTCACTTGTCGATCAAGAAAAAGTATCATTATGTAATGGAATTGTTAGTGTAAAATTAAAGTAGGCGAAATGAACACTTAACAAATCCACATTTTCTAAAACAATAATTTGCCAAAATAGAATAAATATTATATAATATAGGCCAATTAAAAGGAGTGAGATAACTTTGCTAGAAAATTTAGAAAAAAAAGAACTAATACAAATGATTCTAAATTTAGAAAAAGAAAACAGAATATTGAAAGAAAAAATATATGGAAAAGCACAAGAAAAAGAGAATAACCAATCCATAAAAACAAAAGTTATTTCAAGTGAGGAAAAATTAAAAATATTTAGGGAAGTTTTTAAAGGGAGAACTGATGTATATGCAAAAAGATGGACAAGCACAAAAACAGGAAAATCTGGCTATTCGCCAGTATGTAAAAATGAATTTAGTACATATAAATGTGATAAACCTAGAGTAAAATGTAATGAATGTCCATATAGAGAACTATTACCATTAACAGATGAAATAATATTAAAACATTTAAAAGGTGAAATAACTTTGGGAATATATCCACTATTGCCAGGTGATTTATGCAATTTTTTAGCAATAGATTTTGACAAGAAAACCTATGAAAAAGATGTTATTGCTTTTTGGAATACTTGTGAAGAATTAAATATACCAATATATGTAGAACGTTCACGTTCTGGAAATGGTGCTCATGCTTGGATATTTTTTGAAGAAAGCGTTTCTGCTAGAATGGCAAGAAAAATGGGAAATATACTTTTAACAAAAACAATGGAGAAAGAATCTTTAGATTTAAATTCATATGATAGATTATTGCCTAATCAAGATACTATGCCAAAAGGTGGATTTGGAAATTTAATAGCATTGCCATTTCAAGGTGAATGTAGTAAAAATGGAAATACGGTCTTTGTAAATAAGTATTTTGAAGTTGAGGACAATCAATTAGAGATTTTAACTAATATAAAAAGAATGACTATTAGTGAAATATATGATTTTGTTGAAACATACAAAGAAGATGACTATAAAGAACCACAATTAGAAGAAATTTTGGATGATGAGATTCCACAAAAAGAAAATATAAAAGATATTATATTTTCAAATAATGTTGAATGTATTTTTGATAAACAAATTTATATTAAGAAATTAAAATTATTACCAAATGAAATAACGTATTTGAAAAGATTGGCAAGTTTCACTAATCCTAAGTTTTACGAATTGCAAAAACTAAGAATGCCCATATTTTATAAAACAACACCTAGGATAATTTGTTGCTTTGAGGAAGATGAGAGATTTTTAATTTTACCAAGAGGGTGTATGGCAAAAATAAAAGAAATATGTGAAAAAAGTAATGTAAAACTAATTATAAAAGATACAAGAGAAATAGGATTAGAAACAGATTATAAATTCAATGGAAAATTAAATAAAAAACAGGAAAATGCAATGCTGGAATTACTTAAATATGATACAGGTGTATTATGTGCTGCAACTGGTTTTGGGAAGACCGTGGTAGGTGCCAAGATTATTTCAGAATTAAAAACCAGTGCATTGATTATTGTAAATAAAAATAATTTGCTGGAACAATGGAAAGAAAAACTATCATATTTTTTTGATATAAGTAAAAAAGATATAGGTCAAATAGGAGCAGGAAAGGAAAATCCTAATGGAAAGTTAGATGTTGCAAGTTTTCAATCCGTATTTAAAAAGGATAATGTAGAAGAAATAATAAAAGGTTATGGACTTGTTATTGTTGATGAATGTCATCATGTTGCTGCTTATAGTTTTGAGAATGTGTTAAAGCTAATAAGAGCAAAACACGTTTATGGAATGACTGCTACTCCAACAAGAAAAGATGGATGGCATAAAATTATATATATGCAGTGTGGAGATATAAGGGTAAGAGTAAGTAATAAACAGTTAAAACAAAACAAAGAAATGGAACATATAGTTGTAGTAAAAAAGACTAATTATAAATATGTCCCTATAGAGGAAAAGGATAAAATACAAATTTCAGAAATTTTAAATGATATGTGCAACAATGTTTTTAGAAATAGTATGATAATTGAAGACATAAAGAAATGCATAAATAAGGGGAGAATACCAATCGTTTTAACAGAAAGAATAGAACATTTGAAAATTTTAAAAGAGGGGCTTAATGATTTAAATGTACCAGTTGTTATATATAAAGGTAATATGGGAAAGAAGAAGGCAAAAGAAGTATTGGAGGTTCTTAAGGATGCTGACGATAATAATAAACCAAGAATAATATTAGCGACTAGTAGTTCAATAGGAGAAGGTTTTGATGATAGTAGATTGGATACTTTGTTTTTAACAATGCCTGTTTCATGGAAAGGAAGAATTATACAATATGTTGGAAGACTTCATAGAGAACATGAAAACAAAGAAAAAGTGATGGTTTATGATTATTTGGATAATATGAAAGTTCTAGAGAAGATGTATGATAGGAGATTGAAGGGATATAAAATGGCTGGATATGAGGTTATAGAATAAATTCTAATTAGTACACAAAAGGAAAGTTTGATAGAAAAAATTGAAAAAATACAATTGATGTAGACAATGATTTTTTTAGTGTAATTCATATTCTATCTACAACTCCCTAATCACTTTCCCTGAAACAGCATACAATAAATCATTAACTTCATTAATATTATACATTTCATTATCAAAACAATACTTCAAAGTAATATTTACATATGAGTTTTGAGGCAAAGAATATGAAGCAGAATTAAGCAACTCTTCGTATTGCACACTAGTTAGCGCTAATGCTAAAGCAAGCAATGTGACTGTTCCAAAAGATGGATGATATTCATTATTTGACCTTATTTTAGAAAAAAGACGTTTGTCAATATCTGCTTTTTTATATAATTTTACATCACTAATATTAGCATTATCAATGTGCTCAAATAATAGCTCATTAAAGCTTTTTGCACTTTTTTTGGTATTTAAAATTATATATTCCGCAGAAGATTCGCATACTTTATAATTGCATATAGGTTTAGCTGGATTTAAGATAATAGATTTTTTATAAAATTCAAATAATTCTAATAATGATTTTGGAATAATAGTTTTATTTTTCATATATAAATTCTGATAAAACATAAAGAACCTCCTTGGGATGAATAATAAATGATATGTAAATATAAATGAGTATAAATGTGAGTACGAATTAAATATCTATGCATAAAAATATTTTACTGAATTATTGTATCATATTATTTTTAATTTATAAAGACTTTATAGAAATGTCGCTTTCAAAGCGACCAAATTTGACTAAATTTTTGCTAGAATAATATATATACATATTATACGAGGAGTGAAAAATATGAGTAAATATTTATGTGTAGGACTAGCAAAAAAAATAGCAGTAGCAGTAATAGATAAGGAAATGGCAAAAGAAGTTGAATTATATTTCTTTAAGAAAGTTGATAGAAATCTATATAATGTAGAATATGTACCAACAGAAAAGAAAACTGCATTTATATTTTTTAAACTAAAAGATGAAATGCTGGCTAAATATGCAATGGATTTAATGATTGAACAACATGAAAAATATATAAAATCAAAATATTCAGAAGAAGCAATAGAATACTTTAAAAATATTAAAAACAAGGATGAGAAAGAAATTATTAATTTAATAAATACAGAAAATAATCCTTATATGTATACTTTTAGGTTGGGATGGTTTGGGTTTGATATTAGTTATCTTTTCGAAAAAAGTGTGGATGCATATATAACTGAATTTACAACATTCCACTGCTCAGAAAAAACTTTTATGGAAGTATATAATGACTTTTTCAGATATATGAGAAATTTACTTATAAATTCAACAGACAACCCATTAAGAACAGCTCTTGCTATTTCTTTGTAGATGAAACAATAGAATAGTCCAAACATTATTAGGAGCAGGAAAGTTTAAGCAAGATTATTTAACAGATTACTTTCAAAAGATTATGGAAAAATGTGAGTTTAAAAAATGGTATTATGGACATTATCATGATTATAGACAAGTTAATTCACAATTTGTTTTATTGTATGAAGATATAGTTTCATTAGAATTTGAAAGTATTTTTGAATAAATAATAGCATAAACGCATCTAAAAAGAACTTCAACATTGAAGTTCTTTTAGATAAAAATATTGATATTTTTTTCATAAACAAAAAATCCAAATTAATATAAACTTATCCTTCCTTTTCACCCAAATCTTCAGAAAATCTTAACAAATATCCATCCGGATCTTGTATTAAAAATTCTTTATTTCCTAATAATTTATTATCTTGTCTATACCAATTTTCCTCAATATCAAAAGTTATTTTATAATTTGAATTTTTAAAATTATTATATATTTCAATCAGATTATCGACTTCTAATTGAAAATTTATTCCATTTCCAAAAGGATAGGTAAGAGGAGAAACATCCCATTTGCTATTTGGAGCAATTTCTTGTAGCATGAATTGTATTTTTCCCAAACTTATAAATGCAAATTTATTTTCAGGTCTATCATATTCTACTTTAAATCCAGCAGTTTTATAAAAATTTAAACTATTTTCTAAATTAGTAACAGATAATTCAGGAATAATCTTATTAAATTCTAAATAATTTTGATTACTACTCTCTATTGGAGTATCAATTTTAATATCTGTAGTTTTGTTTGAATAATTTTTGCTATCCATATATAACCTCCTATAAAATAAATCTATTATTATTTTCAATAATATTAACTGTTTCATTAATTGATAAATTAGTGGTGTCTAATATGTTTTCTTCATTATAATTATTATTTTTAAAACTATTTAATAAAGTGACATAACGCTCTTTCATTTGACAATCCTCTGGTCTTTCTTTATCCCTTGAAAGTAAAGTATTTTCATCTACTAATAATACAACAAACTTTATATTATAATTCTTAAACTGATTATACATCTGCTTTAATGGAGTAGGTGTTACAATATAATTAAATACTACATCATATCCATTTTCTAAATAAATTTTAATTGTATTTATGCATACTTTCCAAAATATTTCAAGATGATTGCCTTCTTTCCAAGCTTGAACATATCCTCCAATAACTTGATGATAAATATCATCACCTTCTATTAAAACCGATTTATTTTTTGATTCTGCAATTTTTTTTGAAATTGTACTTTTTCCGACACCGGCAGGACCAGTTATAATATATAAATTTGGCATTTTATACCTCCTAATTTTTTTAACAATTATATAAAAGAAATATACAATCAAAATAATTGTATGGTTGAATAATAATATAATAATATTTAGATGTCAACTAGAATGAAAAAAGATGATTGAAAATAATTTTATAATAAATAAAAACGTTATTTCTATTTATTTAATTGTAGAACAGGGATATATATATATGACTGCATTAGTATTGAGGAATATAAAAAATTAAGTTTTGAAGAGCAATTATTATATGATTATTTTGAATGGAATGATAGCCAAGGGTGGTTTAAATATTTTAAAATTATAATTGAACATGTTAAATGGCAGTTTTTTGAATGGAAAGATGTTAATTTCTTAAAAGAAATAGATAAAGTTCGAATAATAGTTTTTATATTTTAAATAGAGGAGATGACAATAACATGATTTAATCAAAATAGGAGTTTCTGATAAAACTGCTCAAAAGTATGTGGATATTTTAGTAGAGTGTTGATTAGAAAAAATTAAATATTTTTTTAATGATGAAAGATTTATATTTATTTTTTCAACAAATATTAATCAATTACAGCATACAATCGAAAGAACAAATGAATGTTGAAATTTCCCTGTTCTTTTATTATAATTATTAAATAATATAGTAATAATTAGGAGGAGATTTATGGGACTGTTTAATATTTTTAAGAAAAATTTGGGAAATAATAATGAAAACATAAAAAATGAAGAAAATAAAAAAATTCATGCAGATGATCCAGTTACAGACACTACTTATTTAAAAAATATCATAATAGACATTAGTAAGGTAATATCACATAATGATACTGAAGTAATCAATGAGATTAATAATATTATGAACAAAAAAGACAATTATATAAAAAATAATGAAAGAGGAATAGATGAAAACTGTGATGATAGTACATTATTTTGGCTTATAATGGTTGATATACTTGAAAAATATAACTATGTCTGTGAAAGTGATTGGAAAGATGAATCTGAAGATTTTATTTATTCTATATCTAATTTAAAGACGTTTGATTTAGATGTAAACAATGATATTTTTAATGAAGATGAATCCATTATTGAATGGTGTAAAATAATAGATAGTAGATGTGAACCAAAATGCATTGGTTGTATAGATATTGATAGTGATAGTTATGTTTTATTTGTATCGAATAATGATGAAATTAATGAATTAAAAAGATTAGCTAGAGAAATATCTAAAAAGATAGAATATGCTAAAAATTGTTAATGAATATTCAAAATTTATTGCTATTGATTTGATTTAAAAGTTCAGATAAGTGAAAATGTTACAGAACTTCCTAAAAATTCATTTGAACAGTAACAAAAAAATAAATGCCCTTGAGAAAACCCAAAAAATGCTTTACTTTTTCACTTGACGTTTTATTAAATCGCCCTGAGTAGACTTGATTTTTAATTGACAAAAACGTAAAGTAAGGATACAATAAAATAAGAGAGATTATCTAGCATGGTTTTGCGAAAAAAAGTATAAATAAATAATATAAAGAAAAGGGGAAGATGTTTATGGAAGAAGAATTAGGTAAAGATATTGTAGACGGAAAAATTGTAGATTTTTCTAAAATGAGTATAGAAGAATTAAGAGAAATGAAGGAAAAACTAAAAAAACAAGAAAAAGCTATACTTGATAAAATTAATAAAGAATTAGAACAAGATGATGACGAATTAGGATTATAATTATACGAAAGGAGAAATAATTATGGAAGAACAAAAGAAAAAAACAGAAGGACAAGAGAAAGAAACAGCAGAACAAACAGCAGAACAAATTAATTTTTTGCAATTGTTGAAAGACTTAGCTAAAACGCAAGCACAATTAGCAAAAATAAATGCTCAACTGGTAATAAAAGAAGGACATGACAAAATAAATGGCGTAATCGATTCAACAAAAGCTGAATTAGAAAAACAAGCTAAAAAATTTGGTGCAAATTTAGAAAAAGCAGAAAAAGATTATAGAAATAATAATGCAAGTAAAAAAGGAATTCTTGAAGAATACAGAGAAGCTTTAAAAGACATAAAAGATTCATACGAAAATCTTATGAAAGATGCATTAGATGAAAAATCAAAATTAGAAGCAGCTGAACAAAAAATAATGGCGAAACAAAAACAAAAACAAATAGAAATAAAGAAAGCAAGGAAAGAATTTGCAGAAAAGGAAAAAGCTCTAAAAGCAGAAATCCATGAAGCAACCCAAAAAGGGGATTTAAAAAACGCAAAGCAAAAGATTGAGGAATTGGAACAATTAAAATCAAATAGTAAAATTAATTTATTAGAAACTCAGAACAAAATGTTACAAAATAAAAGAGAAAATTATAGAAAATTAATAGAAAAAGTTGATGAGGACTATGAAAAATATATAAAAGACATGAAGGATGAAATTGATAAAGCAAATGAAGATAAAAATGATAAATTATCAATAATCCCAAAACAAAACTTATTCCAAAAAATTATGGGTTCAATGTTTAGTAAAATTAATGGTACAAAAAAATTTACACAGACGGTTATTGGATCACTTCAATCTAAAATTACTACTTTAAAGGAAGAAAAAATACCTCAAATTAAGAAAAAGATTTATCAAGGAAGAGAAGATTTTTCAAATAAAATCCAAAATGAAAAAGCAAAGATAGAAGAAGTAGTACAATCTATGGCCATGGATTGTGCAACAAAATTGGTTGCTTTAGAAGTAAAATCTAAGGAAAAAGCAACAAATGCAAAAAATGCAGTTGTTCAAGGTGCAAAAAAAGTTGAAGATACTGCAAAGCAAATAGCTGCAGGTGTTGCAGTTACTGTTGCATCTACTGTTAAATCTACTGTTGATAAAGGAAAAAGAACATTTAAAGATGTAGTAGGTAAAGGATATGAATTAAAAATGAACTTTATACAAAAAGCGCAGGATAGACTAGCAGAAAAACAATTAGAAATCAACAAAAAGATGCAAATTCTTAATCCAGAGAAACAAAGTCAAAGTAAAGGAATGGAAAAATAACTTAGTTAGACAAGGGGACGGCAATGTCATTAAGTTAAGGGAAAAGTCTAAAAATTTTCTCTTAACTTAATGACATTGCCGTCCCTTTGTCTATTTTATGCGAAAACGCTTGAAAAATGTGCTTAAGAGGACAAAAACAAGGGTATAAATTGAAAAAATACTCAAAATACCCTTGTTTTTTTGCCTTCTACCCTTGCAAAATTGCAACAAAAAAACACTTGCAAAAATCTGCAAATGCTTGATATTCTTGGTTGCGGGAGATGGACTCGAACCATCGACCTTCGGGTTATGAGCCCGACGAGCTGCCAACTGCTCCATCCCGCGGTATTTATTGCACTTATTTATTATACAAATTTTTATAATATTTGTCAATACATTTTTCAAAAAAGTTATAAATAGTGATTTCTACCAATATATATTATTATATGCAAATAATTTAAAAATATTACAAATTTAGGTATCCCCCAACAATTTTTATATTTCAAAAGAGCCAAATTCCCATTATCATAATTATAAAAATAAATTAAAAAAATACCAAAACTTAAATTCATCATTGTATTGAAAAATTATAAATATTACCTTATAATTATATTAAAATAAAATTTATAACAAAGATTAACTAGTATAAATCCAAAGGAGAATAAAAATGTCAGTTATAATTAAATATTTTGTACATGGAACCACAACAGATAATTTAGTTCGCAAAGCTACAGGATGGAATGATGGTGAATTAAGTGAAAAAGGAATAGGTCAAGTTTTAGACTTAAAAGAAAAAATAGATTTTAATGAAATAGATTTTGTAATAAGTTCAGATTTAAAAAGAGCAGTAGATTCTGCAAATTATATTTTTAAAGATTCAAAAAATATAATTCATGATGAAAGAATAAGAGAGTGTAATTATGGCGATTTAAACGGAAAAGATAATTCTTTAGTAAAGTATGAGGAACATATTGATAATCCTTTTCCAAATGGAGAATCATTAAAGGATGTTGAAAAAAGAGTAAGAAATTTTTGCAATTATTTATTACAAAATTATGATGGTAAAACTATAGCTTTAGTTTCTCATAAAGCACCACAATTAGCATTAGATGTATTAACTAAAAATATAACTTGGGAAAAAGCAATTAGCCAAGATTGGAGAAAAACTAAAAGTTGGAAACCAGGTTGGACATACGAAATTATAAAAGTGGAATAAAATCCTAAGAAAAGTAGCAACTGTTTAGATTAAAAATCCAAATAGTTGCTACTTTTTTATTATAAGAAAGTTTATTTTTTTATTACTACTTCCTTTATTTTATTATTACAATATTTACATATATAATCTTCATAAACTGCACCTGTAATAGGAGCACCACATGTTGGACATTGGTCTTTAACAACTTTTTTGGCAAGTGCAATTTTTAATGAATTATCATGCATTTCTAAAGTGCAATTAGTCAGGTAATGTCGTTTAATAGAACTACGTATCCTTTTTAAATATACTCTACTATTTTCAGAATTAGGTATTTTTCTAACATCAATAAATGGCTTACTACATTTTGAAAAAAACATTGAACAATTTTTTGCAGTATTAATACAAATTATTTTTTTAATTCTTAGTATTGCTAGTGGAGTAAATATTATTAAAAACACTAAATCATATACAATACTATCAAGAATATCCCCCTTAATAAGTTCATATGATCTAAGATGACTATCTGGAGATAAAAGAATTTCTTTTTGATATGCTTTGTCAAAATAATGACTTATATCACTTGTTGTCATAAGAAATATTATTATTAAAAAAGTTAAATTAATTACAAGCAATGCTATAAACAAAGCTCTTTTTGCTATTATATTTTTAGTTGTGTAATAATTAGGATTATTTATACCTTCATTGATGTTATTTGAAATATCAAAAAAACTATTTTCAGTAAATATTTTTGCATGTAAATCAGAGCCACCACAGTAAGGGCATTCTCCTGTAAAGAATATACGTTTTTGTATTTCAGCACCACAATGATTACATGTGCAAAGACTTGTTTTACTTGATAATACAATCTTTTCTTTTCCAGCAATACTCTCAATTTCAAAGTTTTTCATAAGATATATATGTAAAATTTTAATTTCTCTCCTTATTTTTTCAAAGGACATTCCTGTAACTTGTGCAAGACTTTCATAATCTACATATCCATCAAGATCTCCTTCAAAATAACTAGAACAAAAATTAGCCAAATAAATTTTTTTACGAGATATGAAAACAATTATCAGCAGAATTGTGCTTATAATTGTTAAATTTATACAGGTTTCCATAGATACAGCATTAAGAGCTGTATCTATATCATCTCTATAATAAACAAATTCAGATATAATATAACTGATACATGTAAATAAATTGAATACTGAAAATATAACAAAAAGTATATTTTTTATTTTTAATATTTTTAATATATTTTCTTTTATATACATTTTTTTCCTCCTGTTTTATTATGCACATCTTTCATGTCTTTAGTGTGCATTTTTTTTAATTCAATTATATCCTAGATATTTATAATTTTCAACAAATTTTCACTTTAATATCAAGCATTTGCAGATTTTTACAAATTGATTTCCAGTTATATGTACCTAAGTATATTTAAAATAAAAATCCGTCAGTAGTAACTAACGGATTTCAAATGTGGGACTGCTTTTTTAAATTCCGGTTAAATGATAATGGCTAAAACAATGCCTAATACGATTACTGCCAGCAAATTGCTAACAAAGGCATTTACGCCAAGCCGGTAAAAAGTCCGTCTACTTCCAATAAATACACGAGGTATCATTCTGAAAATACTGAGGACAATCCAACCGATCGCTCTAACAGATGTACGAACGATATATCCAATAGCTCTGAATATTCCTCCAACAACTGTAGAAGCCAGATTGTGGGAGATAGTTATCCCAACTGCTCCGAAAAGCATAACAATCCCTGCCAAGACAATAACGATTTCCATTACTGGCTCGAGAAGTGCCTGGGCATAAACTCCGGCTTGTGGCAAAGCCACATTCACAATAAAAAGGTACAGTGCAATCAACATATTCTTTTTCCTCCTTAAAAATTATTTTTTTGAAATGTTGATATATTGAATGAAAAACGGAGTAAATAAAAGTTTTTCATTTATTATTATACCACATTTACATAAAAAGGACAAATGCATTAGAAGATGAAGTTAATATAATGTTATTTTTATGCTAATATTGACATTTAAGTAAAAACATGTTTAAATAACAACATAGAAATTTGATTTTATAAATTTTTTTCAAATAAATTAAAAATCAAAAAGTTTTAATATCAAATATAGACAAATATAAAATTTGATTTCAAAATTTTTTCCTTACAAATTGAAATTTAAAAATTAATCAAAAAAGTATTGAACCAATAGGTTAAATATGCTAGAATTGAGGTGATGTATTGAATACATATAAAGCAACGAATGATTACATTTTCGGAAGGATTTTTGGCCAGAAAAAAAATATAGAATTGCTGAAAGATTTAATAGCAGCTATATTACCAGATATTCAAATTAAAAAATTAGAAGTAAATAAGCAAGTATCACTAGAAAGACAGAGAATGAAAAATAAGCTAGGTATAATGGATATATTAGCAACATTAAATAATGGAATAAAGGTGAATATAGAAGTGCAAGTTAAAGATTATAAGAATACAATAGAAAGGTCACTATTTTATCAAGCAGGAGTATATCACGATAGCCTTCAATCAGGACTAGACTATATAAGAATACCTGAAACAATAGGAATATGGATATTAGGATATGATTTATTTGATGAAGGACCATTCCATGAAATAGCAAGGTTAAGAAGGGATTATAATAATCTAATATTAACTGATAAATATGAGCTTCATTATATACAATTGCCAAAATTTAAAAGAAAGTGTAAAAAAATATCAAATAGTTTAGAGCAATGGTTGACATTTTTCATTAATGATAATTTGGAGGAGATAAGAAACATGGATAATGAATATGTAAAAAAGGCAGAAGAAGAATTGGAATATTTAAATGGAGATGAAGAAGAAAGAAGATTAGCGGAATTAAGAGAAAAAGCAATACGAGATGAAGCAGCAGCTATGGATGGTGCTTTTACACGTGGCGAGGAGCAAGGAAGAAGAAAAGGAATAAGCGAAGGAAGAAAAGAAGGAATAAAAGAAGGAATAAAAGAAGAAAAACTCCAAACTGCAAAGAAATTGTTAAAGAAAAATATGACCATTGAACAAATAATTGAAATAACAGAATTAACAAAAGAAGAAATTGAAAAATTATAAAAGATAGTATAATTATGATTAAGTAATAAAATCAAATTTCTATAAAAAACAAGAACTTTGTTTCATTATATTATGAAATAAAGTTCTTGTTTCTACTTACGGTAATAAGCATTTTGAAATTTATGAACGAAAAATTTTTTAAATTAAAATAAAAGCAAAAACAAAATGTAATAAAAAAATAATAAAACTTAAAAAAAGTTATATCCCTAAATGTGAGAGATTGTCTCTCATATTTGTGGTTATTTTTTTTTGAAAATATATGTGATAATGTGGTAATAGATAATTTTATATTAAGGTTTAAAATAAAATTCAAAATTTAAAGTATAGATGTCCAGATTATCTGGATGTATAGTTTGAATTTGATGAATCAAAACAAGAAGAAAAGGATTGGTGACAGAATATGAAAAGCCCTGAAACCTGCATGGCTGTACACACACACACACACACACACATGTATTTTAAATAACCTAATATCAGACAAAATAAACATAGAGTCAAATAAAATCTATGTGCATTTTTCATGCATGTAGATTTTATTTGACTTTTTTGTATTATAGGAAAGTTCTACAAACAGACGAAAAATATTTTTACTAGATAAATATAGTAGAAAGGAATGGTGTAAATATGAATAATAAATACATTAGAAATGTAATCATTTTTTTGTTAATTTTAGAAGTCGCAATTATGATATCTGTATATGTTATTGCAGATGCAAAGATAGTTAATCAGCAATATGTAACTGAAGAAGTAAGTAAAACTACAAATATTGAAAAAGATGAAATATTAGCTGATACAATCACAACTTTAGAGGTAGAAGGATTAGAAAAGGAAGAAAGAAAAAAGATAATGGAAGGTTTAGCGGAAAATTGGGATAGTAGTAAAGTTCAAACTGTACAAGCTAAGATAAATAATGATGAAGATGGAATGGAAATGCCTGTACCGGTACCAATTGGATATACTGCATCAAGCGTAGAAGGGGAAAATACAATTGATGGAGGATTTGTAATATATGAAGGAATAGATCCTGTTACAGGTAGTAGCTCAGATGAGGGTGTAAAAGAAGCACAAAAAACAAGGAATCAATGGGTATGGATTCCAGTATATGATCCAAGTGAAATTTATGGAATAGATAGTAATGGAAAAATGTGTGGAAAATTATATAATTATTCAACTGATGGAAAAACCAAAGAAAATTGGTCAGAATCAAATGGAGTAATAACATTATCAAGTTCTACAGGTAGTAGAGAACCAGATATAGTAACAGATTATGATAAAGATAATTATTTACCAAACTATTTAATAGATGAAGAAAGAGCAGAGATAAATAAAGAAATGATAACAAATTTTGAAAAAACAATAAAGAGTATAAAAAAATATGGAGGATTTTATATAGGAAGATATGAAACAGGAGGGTTAAATGAAGTAGCAAAAGTAGTAAAGATGGATACCAATATATCTAATCAAACATGGTACACAATGTATAGAAGATGTAAAGAATTAAAAGGAAGTAATAATAATGTAATAACAAGTATGATATATGGAAGTCAATGGGATAGAACAATGCAGTGGCTAATAGATACAAAATGTAAATCATATTCTCAGGTAGGTTCTGACTCAACTGATTGGGGAAATTATTATAATAAAAGTATAAAATATACAGATACTGATGGGACAGAGAAAACAAGTGGAACATATAGTAGTAGTAAGAGAATTCCAAGTGGAAGTTCAGAAGAAACAAAGGCAAATAATATTTATGATTTAGCAGGAAATGTCTGGGAATGGACCCTAGAGGCCTATTCTTCCAGCAGCAGGAGGTGTCGCGGGGGCTATTACGGCAGCGACGGCTACAGCAGTCCAGCAGACTATCGTGACGGCAACGTTCCTAACGACGGCAGCGTCGCTAGCATACGGGTGTAGGGCAGCACTTTACGTAGCCCTGTAGACTAAAGGCGATAAAATATAAAAAGTCTCAGACTAGAAAACGGCAAAAATCTCTAATTTTGAAAAAAGAATTTACTATAACATAAATTGGAACACAATCTTAAAATAATAAAACCAACTGTTTAAGGCAAAAGTGTACAATGCTGAATAATTAATATAAAAAAATACAGATAATTAATTACAATACCATATTACTTGCCAAATATAGAGAATATATTTGGCAAGCAGGGATAAATCGGAAGGCCTATTCTTCCAACAACAGGAGGTATCGCGGGGGCAATTACAACAACAACGGCAACAACAATCCAGCAGACTATCGTAACAACAACAATCCTAACAACAGCAACGATAACATACGGGTGTAGGGCAGCACTCTAATATTATTCCAGATTATATGTTTCAAGGAATATATACAGTGAAATATTAGAATATTAAAGAGGTTTATTCCTTCCTAATTTAGGTAAAAATGTATCATTAGAATATGTGTTAGTAAGAAAATGCTGAATATACGTATTTTAAGAAAGTTTCAAGATTCTTATTACAAGTAATTATTGAAAACATATTATTATCAATAATAAGCAAAATGATAGTTTCATTTTGCAAAAATTAAAATTAATATGAAGTAATAAAAAAAGAAAGGATAAAAAAATGAAATATCTAGAATTAGTAGAAAAACTACAAAAAACTTCAGAAAATCAAGGAAGTATAGTAATAATAAAAAATGGAATATTTTTCATAGGAATAGGAAAAGATGCAATAATTCTAAATGACCTATTAGGATTAAAACTAACATGTATGAGAAATACACTATGTAAAGTAGGTTTTCAAACAAGAAGTATAGAAAAATACATAAAAAAACTACAAGATACAAATAAAAGTTTTGTAATTTACAACTATGATAGAACAAAAAATCAAGAAGAAGAAATTATAAGAATAAAAGCAGAACCAATATATGAATCAAAAACATGTATGAATTGCAAAGAATGTAATAATAAACAAGAAACAACAGATGAAATAATAGAAAGAGTGAAACAAAATGCCAGAATCAAATAAAAAAATAACAAATAGCTTAATATTAATACCAAAAGCAGAAAGATATATTCAATATATGATAGAGGTAATTATTAAAATGCCAAGAACAGAAAAATTTAGTATTGGAACAGAATATAAACAATCAATGTATAAAATGCTTGAAATAATATTATATGTAGAAAAAACAAGTGATTCAGAAAAAATAAAATACATAAATAAAATAGATTCAGAACTAAATGTACAGCGAATATTTTTAAGAATTATGCAGAAAAATTGTTGGATTGATAGGAAAAAATTTGATGTTGCAATGGAACAAATATATGAATTAGGGAAAATAATAGGAGGACTTGTAAAATATTATGCCAAAAACAATAAGAAAACAATTTGATAAATGCTTAACATATGAAAATCTGATGAAAGCTCATATTGAATCAAGGAAATGTAAATCTTATAAAAAGGAAGTTATATTATTTAATTTAAAACAAGAGGAATATGTTCAATGGATATATGAAGAACTTAAAAATGAAAAATATAAACATGGAGGTTATAGGACTTTTTATATACATTATCCAAAGGAAAGAAAAGTAGAAGCATCAAGATATATAGACAGAGTTGTACACAGGTGGCTTGCAGATTGTTTTCTAAAACCTTATTTTGAAACTCAATTTATAAATACTTCATATGCATGTAGAAAAAATAAAGGTATGCATATAGCTGCTATTGAGGTTAAAGAAACTATGAAGCATTGTAAAAATATATGGAATGATTATTACATAATAAAAATGGATATTAGAAAATATTTTCAAAATATAGATAAAGATATTTTGATGTCAATATTAAATAAAAAGGTTAAAGATAAAAAATTAGTAAGATTAATTACAGAAATAGTATATTCAAATGAAGGAAAAAAAGGAATTCCAATACGGAAATTATACTTCACAAATTTTTGCAAATATATATTTAAATGAAGTTGATCAATACATAAAAAATCAATTGAAATGTAAATATTATTTTAGATATATGGATGATAGTATAATTTTTGTTCATAAAAAAAATGAAGCTAAAGAAATATTAGAAAAAATAACTTGTTTTTTAAATAATAAATTACAACTTGAGTTAAATGAAAAAACACAGATAATAAAAAGCAAACAAGGAGTAAATTTTTGTGGATATAAAATTAATGAATATAGATTAAAGCTAAGAACAAGAGGAAAAAAGTCTTTAAAGAAGAAAATCAAAAGTTTGGAAAAGAAAATATATTCTGGTGAAATTGGAATTAAATATGCGTATACAAAAATTTGTGGACATCTTGGATATATAAAAATTGCTAATATAAAGAATTTATCTGATAAGTTATTTTTAACTGAATTATAGGAGATTAACTATATGAATATTTGTTTTTTTTCAGGAGTAATAACTGATGTGTATAAATTTAAGTTTATTTATAATCAAAATATAAAATATAAATGTATTGCAAATGTAAAATTGAAAATAGATGAAAACCATGAATTTGAACTAATTGCTTTTGATGAGATGATTGAAAAAGTAATAAAAGATAAATTTAAATATGTACATATATGTGCAAAATTTGTCGAAAAATGTCGAATACAAATAATAGATATAGAGTAATTATATATTAATAATTTAATACAACAAGTTCAAAGTGCTTATTCTGAAAAGCTTAAGAATGTTTTTAATCCAGAGAGGAGATAGTTCTATGAATGCAAAAACTAAAAAAATAATATTTATAGTAAGTATTGTTGTTGCAATATCAATATTAATAATTAACTTATGCACAAAACCAGTAAAAAATGTGGATAACTCGATAATAAAATTAACACCAGAACAACAAAGGACTATGACTTATAATGTAGTAGAAAAAAATTCTACAATTGTTGATAATACAGATAATAATATGCAATTTAGTGCTTTTTTTACAAAAGATAATCAACAATTAGATGGAACATGTAATAAATTAAATATAAAACCAGAACTATTTATAAATCTAAATATACAATCAAAAGGTTCTTTACAAGATGGAAAAATCATTATTGAAGGAAAAAACTTTAATTATAGTATGTTTATGATTAAAGACGATGTTTTAAGTGAAAGCTATATTTCAGATGATGTAACTGAAATAACATTAAATGAAGTTAAAGCTGGTACAAATAAAATGATTTTTGGAAATGTAATAGCTGATATACAAAATAACACTAATAATTATGGTGGTGAAAGTACAGTAACTCTAACAGGTACATATGTAAAAGAAGATGGAACAAAAGTACAAATAGAAAAAAAGTGTAATATAACTGTAGATTGGTATGGAGACATAAAGGCTAGCTTAAGTACAAGCAAGCATACATACCATTATGATAATATGTCTTCTAATAAAATTACTTTTGGATTCTATGTAAATGAGACAGCAAAGGACTTATTACTAGATGAAGTACTAGCAACAGTAGAAATTCCACAATTAAATGGACAAGATCCAGTTAGTGTAGAATGTTCAGATTCAAGTGTAGAAGATACATATGATACAAATACGAGAAAGTTAACCTTAAAATGTAAAAGTACTATAGATGATCAAGGAGTTGTAACAAAAAGTTTATCAAGACAAAGATATTTCAACATAATTGTTACATATCCACCAGAAGCAATTGCAGCAATTCAAGAATACACACAATTAGAAGTACCAATAACTGGTAAATTCATAGGTTACAACAACCCTAATGAAGAATTTAAAGATGAAAAAGAATCAAATCTTGCGGAGGGGAAGATAGTATTAGAATTTACAAAAACTCCAGAAATTGACCCAGTAAAACCAACTAAATATTCTCATGGATTTGGTATTGAAATATTAAAAAAAGTATATGTTTCTAAGCCAAGTAATAGATATATTTTATCAAAACAAGATATATTAAATTTATATGATAATAGTGAATATGAAGGTGATTATAAATATACAGTTCGTTGGTACGCATATAGTGGAAATGCAAATGAGATTAAATCCTTTAAATTGGCAGAAACAAAAAATGGTGAAGATGATGCATATGGAGATAAATTTGATGATTTAGTAATTGATGAATATACAAGTAACACAGGAATCTATTTTTCAAATGCAAGTACAGTATTAGGTGATAATGGTGAAATTTCAGTTTATGATAATGATACAAATGAACTAATACATAAATTTACTAAAGATGATTGGAACAATTATAATGCAGATAATCCATTCCCATATACAAATCCTATTAAACATATAAGGGTAGAAACAACTAAACCTGCAGAAAATTCTTACTTATATGTATATAATGTAAAAGAACTTGATGCTAATAAATTGATTGGAAAATATACTATAGATGATATGAAGAAATTTTCTAAAATGACTACATATTTAACAGGAACTGCAAATATAGTAGAATCAGAAGAAAAAACAGCAAATCTTACAGATTCCGTGTATTTAGTTTCTGAAACATCAGATGCAAAAATAAGTGTAGAACATGATAAGTTACTTACTCAAGAAACAACAAATCAAAAGATATATATTGATACTATTTATTCACAACAAGGTGATTCATATTGGAAAAATGGTCAGTTTATAGTAGAAGTTCCAGAAGATATAATTAAAATAGATATAAAGAATGTTAGTATAAATAATAATGATGTAAAAGTTGTAGCATATGAAGCAGTAGAAGTGGATGGTAGATATTTGATAAAAATTATTACAGAAAATGAAAATCCTTCAGTTTATAGAATAACTATTGATTGCGATATTACTCCAGATTCAAGAATGGCAACAAATGAAGAAACATTTACTTTATATGCATATAATGAGAAGTGCAATGAATATTACAATACTATTACAGATAAATATGATGTTGATAATGATAATAGTGCTGATGAAAATGTAGGAACATCAAGTGGCAAGGTACAATTTATTGCTCCAATGACATTAGTAACATTAGAAACTATTACAGATTATGATAATGAGAAAGATAATGAAATTACCATAGCACCAAATGTGGCTGATGTTGATAAAGAAATAAGAAAAGCTAAAATTAATATAAGCTTAACAAATAGTTATCCATATACAGTATCTGGTATTAAAATTTTAGGAAAAATTCCTTTTGAAGGAAATACATATATTATAAATAATGATGTAGATATGAAATCTGAATTTGATACTACAATGATTGATGGTGGAATAAAGGCTGATAAAGATGAGATTAAAAACCATATGGTAGTTTATTATTCTGAAAACGAAAATCCAACACAAGATTTGGAAGATGAAGATAATGGTTGGAAAACATTGGAGGAAGGTGCAGATTTTAGTAATATAAAAACATATCTAATAGACTTACAAGATTATCAAATACAATGTGATGAAGAAATAGAGTTATATTATAATGTTTCTTTACCAGAAAAAATTAGTTATAATAAAACAGCATATAGTAACCACGCAGTTTTCTTTGATTTTATTACTAGTGGTGCAAAAGTACCACTTTCTACAGAACCAGCTAAGGTTGGTGTAAAAATTGTTAGTAAATATGATTTAGAACTAACTAAATATAAGACACATTCACAATTAACAATTCCTGGAGTTACATATAGTTTAACATATAATGAAAAAGATACAGAAGGTGTAGAACAAACTAAAACTCGTATTATAACAACAGGTATAAATGGTAAATTAAAAGTTGAAAATTTACATGCAGGAATAAAATACACTTTAAAGGAAGTAAAAGTACCAGATACATGTGAATTAAATACAAAGGAAAATACATTTATAATAAGTGAAGATGGTGAATTAGAATTTACAGGAGAAAGTAAATCTAAAAATTTTGATGGTAGTGATACTTTAACCATAGAATTGGAAGATGAGGTTAAGGCCAATTTACAAATAACTAAAACAAAAATAGGAACAGATAATTTAGAAATAAATAATGTTAGATTTGCTTTAACAGATGAAGAAGGAAATAAGAAAACTGGGGCAACGAAAGAAGGAAAATTATTATTTACAGGATTGTTACTAAATAAAAAATACATTTTAACTGAAACAGCTACACCAGGTGGAATTCAATTAAATGAGGGAAATTTTGAATTTACATTAGTTAGAGATAAGGAAAGTGGTAATATATCTATACAAGAAGGAGAAAAATCATTGCTTTCAGGAGAGGCTACAATATCAGATGATGATAATGTTTTAACTCCAACTTTAAATGTAAATGTAAAGGATGAATTAAAATACTCATTAGATTTAACTAAGGTAGACTATGATGGAAATTCTGCACAAGGAGTACAGTTTGTATTAAAAGGAAGAGGTCAAAAAGAAGGTGGAAGTACTTATACAACTACTAAATCAGGAAAAATTAGTGTAAATGGTTTATATGTAGGAGAAGAATACACTTTAGAAGAAGTAAGAGCAATAGGGTATTATTTAGATAAGGAGAAAAGTCATAAAATTACATTTAAAGTTGAACGTGAAGGTAATTTAAAAGTTACTCAATTTAATCATGATAATGTAGAACTTGAGGGGAATTATGAAATTACTGAAAATCAATTAGATGCTAAACTTTCATTTACACTAAAAAACGAAAAAATACCAACATATAATTTGAAAATAGTAAAGAAAAATGAAAATAATGATACTTTAGCAGGAGCACAGTTTAAATTAAAAAGTTTAGATACAGATATTGAACAATATATAACCATAGATGAACATGGTAATGGTTCTTTTGAAGGATTATATGAGTATATAGAGAATAAGTGTGTTTCAGGAAAATATGAATTAACAGAAACTTATGCTCCAGAAGGTTATAGATTAGATCCTACTGTAGTTAAGTTTTATGCAAAAAGAAATCCAGAAACACATAAGCTTGAACTAATTATAGAAGAAGGTCAAAAAATAGCTTCAGTTGTACTAGAAGAGAATATGGAAAGTGATTCAATCAGTAATTCAGAAGGTGGTCCAGAAACTGAAGCAGGAAATGTGGATGGAACTGAAACTGGAAATGGAGATGAAAGTGAAGATGAAACCAATCCAGACAATAGTAATCAAGAATTTTTAACAATAAGTATTGTTAATAAACCAATCTTTAAATTAAAAAAACTAGGAGATAACAATGATGTACTTCCAGGTGCAAAATTTGCTATAACAGATATGAATGGAGATAGTGTTAAAGCTGTAGATGGTAGTACGATTGGTGAGGAAAAATTAGTATATACTTATTTAACATTTAAAAAAGCTAATGAACATGCATGGACACAAAATGATAATGGAGTATGGAAAAGTGGAAATTATCATGTAGCAAATTCTACATCTATTTTAGAATCAAATAGTTTTATTATTAAAGAAAATACTACTTTTTCATTTGATTGGTCAGTTTCATCACAAAGTACATCTGATTATTTATATTATGAAATTATCAATGACTCAACAAATGATAAAAAAGGAGGAACTAACAAGAAAATTAGTGGTACAAGCTATGGTTCAACAGAAGATGCACTAAAATATACTACCATATCTGAAGAATTAACTCCAGGAACTTATCATGTAAAATTTTATTATTATAAAAATGGTTCTTCAGATAGTGGATTAGATGCGGGATTTGTAAAAAATATTTCTAAAGTTTATATGAACCAAACCATAGTTGAAACCGATGGAGAAGGTATAATTTCAGCCAATCTACCAGAAGGATTATATAAAGCTGTTGAAGTGCAGGCACCAGATGGATATGAACTTACAGATGTTGAAGAAAATAGAACATATTATTTTGGAATTGGTAAAAGCAGGGCTGCAGAAACAACTGGAAAAATAGATAAGTTAGAATGGGCTAAGTCTGTAAGTTCTGATTATATAACAGAATTTAAGGATGCTGTAAAAACTTCAGATGGAGGAGTAATTGCAGTAGGAAGTACAGATTCTAATACATATTTATTAAATGAAGATACTAAAAGTGGATTTGGAAATCAAGATGGGTTAATAGTTAAATATAATTCAGATGGAACTGTAGCTTGGAGTAAAATTTTAGGTGGAGATGGAGATGATGAAATACTTGCTATTACAGAGGATCCACAGGGAGGATATTATGCTGTAGCTGGATATGTATCTTCGTCTAGTATAGATTATGATAATGAAGAAATAACAGTAGATAACTATGGAAGTGCAGATGGATTCGTAATGAAAATCTCTGAAAATGGAGATAAACAATGGTGTAAAACTATTGGAAAACATTTAAGTGATAGAATAGATGCAGTTGCAATAAATGATAATGGAGATGTTGCTGTAACAGGAAGTTATTATGATGTTGATATTAACCAGGAAACCAATACTTTAACAGGTACAGCTAATAAAAATGGATTTGTTTGTGTGTTATCAAATTCAGGTGAATATAGTTGGAGCAGTAATTTAACCAGTACATCTGATGTATTGGGAAGGGCAATTACTACAACTTCAGATGGATTTGCAGTTGGTGTAAGTTTTAGAGGTGAATTAAGCATAGATAATAATTCAGAGAAAATCACATCAAAAGGTAATGCTGATGGAATTGTAATAGGATACAACTCTTCAGGTACAGTTAGTTGGAAAACCCAAATTGGTAGTACAGGAAATGATGAAATATATGATATTATAGATTATGAAGATTCAGAACAAAATAGAAAGATAGTAGCAGTAGGTGCATTTGGAGCTAGTTTTGATATAAATAATGATGGTACAAATGATTTAACTACAAAAGGTGTTTATGATGGAATGATAGTTAAATTGCAAGAAGAAAATGGTACATATGAAAAAGCTTTGTCTATTGGTGGTTCATCTGATGAGGTTATAACATCAATAGTTCCAACCAAAAATGGAGGATTATTATTTGGTGGATGGAAATATAGTAGCTCTGTATCATTTAATGGTGGTTCAAATGTATTTACAAGTAATAGTGGTATAAATGATGGGTTTATTATAGAATTAAACTCTACAGATGAAATAGTATGGAGTGACACAGTTAAAGGTACATTATATGATATGGTAAATGGTGTAGTACAAGCAGAAGATGGTTCATGTTTTGCTGTGGGAGATTTCCAAAGTAAAAGTTTAGCAGCATTTGATAAAACAGGAATACTTTCAAATACTAGTTCATATGACTCAGATGCTTTTATTTTAAAATATGCACAAACAGTTACAACAGCAGCTGTTCCAGAAGCACAGGAAATAGTAGTAAAAAATGAAATAAAAAAATTTGCAATAACAACTGAAATAGGTGAAAACTTACAAGGTGAACGAGTTGGTGGAAATATCACAGGAATATATAATGGGGAATATCCAGAAGTAAATAATAAAAAATTCGTTGAAAAAGTAAAATATGGTTATAATAGTACTCAAGAAATAAGAATTGAGCCAATAACAGATTATACAGTTACAAAAATAACCATAAATGGTAAAGAAGTGAAACTTATACCTGAAGAAGATGGAACAGTTATTATAAAAGCTGGATATTTTACCAAGATGAATGAAGATAAGCATATAGTTGTTACATTTGCTAATATTAGTCATACTTTAAATATTGAGAAAGTTGGCGAAGATGGAGAACCTCTTGAAGGGGCGGAATTTAAAATTAAATCTAATAATGAGACACCAGAGTTTGAGGAGATGGAAGATAATGGAGCAAAATATAAATATGCTGATACTACTAAGCCGATTGATTTTGAAGATACATTGACTGAAAATGGTGTTATATATGGAGAACCTGATAAAAGTAATGGAGTTGATGATAAGGTAATTGGGGATATACAAAATAATGGAAAAACGTATTATTTTGAAAAAAACCAAGAAGATGGATCATATAAACCAAATAATAAAGGAAAGGGAGGAACTACTGCATATTCATACTTCAAAATAGATTTAACTGAATATCCAGAAGATGATTATCAAGTAGTTGTAACAGCAAAAGTTTATAGCGAGAAAAACTACGATTATGGATATGCGACCATAAATGAAAGCACAGCAGATGTAGAACACGATAATACTGTAGGAAGATTTATACATATTGCTGGGGAAACTACAGATGTTACAACAGTAAAAGAATATGAGTCTCCTGTATTAGAAGGAGGAAAAGAATATTATTTGCACATTGGTTACAGAAAAGATGGAAGTGGAGACAAGGGTGATGATGTATTTACTGTAACAGGAATAAAAGTTTATAAGTCAAATACGAGTACATATAATTTAAATAAAGATAAAGATAATAAATATATTCCTACTAATTTAACAAAACCTGATACAATAGCTAACTCATATATTCCAATAAATTTAGCAGGAAAAGAAGGAAAATGTGCAATTGTTATAAATGCCCAAACAAATAGTGCAAGTAATGAATACCTATATGCACATATAACAGATAATACTGATAGACCTGCACAAAGTACTACTACAAACAGAATTATGAGTATTTCAGGAAACAGTCCAGCAAAAGATTATGAGTTCCTAGTAGATGGTGGAAAACAGTACTATTTACATTTAGGTTATAGTAATGTATCATCTTCAGAAAAAACAGTTGCAATAAATAGTATAAATGTATATGAAACAAAAGAATTAACTTTTGATTTTGATAAGGTAACCAATGAAGAAACTACAGACGAAGAAGATAATAGTGTAATAAAAGGTTATGTTTCAAATAATGTTAAAAGGAACAATACATATGCATATAGCTACATACCATTAGACTTAACCAATTATTATGGAGATTACAAATTAACTGTAAATGCAACCATAGAGGGAACAACTAATGACCATGGATTTGTTACAGTTAAGACTGATAATACAGCTCCTGAATATAATGTTACAACCAATAGAATTTTTGACCTTACTGGAACTAAAACACAAGAAGGATCTATAACTCTTATAGGAGGAACCAAATATTATATTCACTTAGGATATTACAATGGCTCTACAGATGCAACAAATGCAGATACATTTACAATTAACAGCATAAAAGTAGAACCAGTAGTAAAGGAATATACAGCAAGTACAAATTCTAGTGGAAAAGCAACAGTAGAAGTTGAGGATTTAGGAAAATATCAGATACAAGAAACAAAGGCACCAGAACACTATATTCTGTCATCAGATATAAAAGATGTTGAACTAAAACAAGGTGGTGATAATGAAACATTTTCATTTATAAATAAAAGAAATCCTCTAGTAATAGTACATCACTACTTAAAAAATGAAAAAGGAGAATATACAAAACAACAAGTAGCAGAAGATGAAACTTTTGAAGGAGAGCCTAATAAAACATATACAACCAAACCAAAGTCAGACTTAAAAGGACTAACATTGGAAAAAATAAATGGTAAATATAGAACTCCAGAAAATGGTAGTGGTACATATCCTGAAACAGGAATTATTGAAGTAGAATACTATTATGAAACAACTCCAATGAAATTAACTATACACCATTATTTAGAGGGAACAGAAGATAAAGTTCAATTATATGGTAAAGAAGTTGATGATGAAATTGTATATACAGATTCGATAGTAACATTTGATGACAATGGAAACTATACTGTTTCTGCAAAAAATACATATACATTAAATAATAATAATAATTATGAAAATTTATTAGCGACAGATTATGTATTTACAAGTGTATCAACTCAGAGTTTAGATGATGAGGGTAAACAAAGTGATCCAAACATAGCTGAAATAACAGATATATTTAACTATACTACAGATTCAGAGATAATTTATTACTACAAATTGAAAACTCATGTTATAACAACAGAGGTAATACCACATACAGAAAGTAGAACAGATGAAATGTTAAATACTAAGGTAGATAAAGAAGTAGATGGTGGAACTATAACAGGTGAATATAATAAAGAATATCCAGAAGAGAATAGAAAACAATTTGTAGAAGAAGTAATACAAAAAGAAAATTCAAAAAAGACAATAACAGCAACTCCAAATTATGGATATACAGTAAAATATGTTAAAGTTATTACCACAACTGATGATGGTAAGAAAACAGAAGAATTGTTATATGGAAGTGATAATAAAGAAAACAATGAAAAAAGTAGCGAAAACGATAATAATAACAAGAAAGTTGAAGAAATTAGTAAACAAACAAGTGAAGAACAAACAGAAGGAAATACAAACAAAGAACAAAATATATTAGTAAGTGAAAAATCAAATGATAATCTAAAAGAAGAAAATAGTGGTAGCTCAGAGGACGGTGGAATAAACAGCAGTAAAGAAGAAAATCTTGAAAATGAAGGAAGTGAAGAAAATCAAGGAAATGATTCTGCTGAAGTTACAGGAGGAAGAGTAGTTGTTACAGTAGCACCATTTGAATCAGTAACAGCAGATAAACATGTAATAGTAGAATTTGCACCAATAAAAGGTACAGTTGAAGTACATCATATTATAAATGGAAAAACAGAAGATTATGAGAATTATGAAATGACTGATTTAGTTGGAGAAAAATATTATACTGGTCCAATAACTATACCACATTATCAATTAGTGTATTCTTCTGAAAATACAACTGGTAAATTTGAGGAGGGTAAAATAGATGTTTATTACTACTATGATTTAAGAGAATATTCATATCGTGTAGAATATTACTATGATAATCAAATTGATGATAAAAATACTGAAAAACGAAAGGCAAAATATGGTGAAATAATTGATAATTATGTAGATAAAAACAAAACAGGATATCAATTTGAAAGAAAAGAACCTTTAAATGAAGAAGGAGATTTATCACTAAAGATTTCTGATAATCCAGAAGAAAATGTAATTAAAATATTCTATGAAAGAAAGTCATATGAATATACAGTAGAATATTATTATGATGATGTAAAAGATGAAACTGAAACAAAACATAGTGAAGCAAAATATGGAGATAAAATAACAACTTATGAAAAAACTAAAAAACAGGGCTACAGATTAGTAAAAGAAACACCAACAGATGAAAATGATGAATTTGGATTAACTATTTCTGAAAATCCTAATAAAAATATAATAAGAATTTATTACAGAAGTGAATATAATATAACAACAAAAGTAAAAACACATGAAGAAAAATATTTAAATAATACAATAAAGAATGATGTAAGAGGTGGAAACATTTCTGGAGATTCAACAATTTCAATAGATGGAAAAGACCCAACAAATCCTGAAGACATTATGAAACCATATGAAAAAGTACTAAAAGATGATGATAGTACATTACCAATCAAAATAATACCAGATGATGATTATAAAATAGTAAATGTATGGATATCTGATGGACCAGAGGAAGAAAAAGAAAGAATACCACTAGATTTTACTAAATATATGCAAGATGGAATAGTAACTCTTCCAAAAGGATATTTCCAAGATATGGATTCAAATAAACATATTGAAGTAGAATTCAGAAGAAAAACAAAAGTTATAGTAAGATATTATGAAAAAGATGGTGAAAGATATACAACTAACCCATTAGCAGAATCAGAAGAAATAGATGGATATGAAAGTCAGGCATATAAAACAGATAGGTTAAATATAACAAATTACAGAGGAGTAGCAGATGAAGATGGAAATGAAGAACCTATAAATAAGGAAGGAACAATGATGGCAGATACTATAGAAGTAATCTACTATTATGAAAGAATTCCTTCAGGAATAACAGTAAAACACGTAGAGAAACTGTTTAATGAAGAAGGAGAAGTTGTAAGTGCACAAATAGATGGAATTAAAGATGAAACAATAGACGGATATGTAGGATTACCATATGAAACAAAAAGAAAAGAAATAGACCACTATATTCCAGCAGATCCACCAGAATCAATAGAAGAAAAAGAAAATGTTATCAATGTAAAAAAATCAGAAGAAAGTAAAAATGGTGAATTTACAGAAGATGCAATTGAAATAGTATATTGGTATGAAAGACAATTTGATATTACAACAGAAGTAAAAAAACATACAGAAGAAAGAGAAAATACTGAAACAGGTGAAAAAGAAACAAAAGAAGTAGATGGAGGAACAATTACAGGAATGTATGAAACTCCTTATGAAACAGTAACATATAACCATTCATCAAATAAGCCAATAAAAGCTATACCAAATACACATTACATAGTTAAATCTATAACATTAGTAAGCACAGATAGAGCAGGACATGATAAAACAACACTAATATATGGAGATGATGCTAACCAAGATGCAGAAGTACAATGTACAAAACAATCAGATGGTTCAGTAACAGTAAGTAATTTTGAAAATGTAAAAGAAAATAAAAAAATTATAGTAGAATTTGAACCAATAAAAGGAAAAGTAATTGTACATCATTATATTGAAGGAACTGGAAAAGAATTTAACAAACCAGAACAAAAAGTTCCATCAAATATAGAAGGTGAATATATAGAAGATGAAATATTAACAGACTTAATTGATGAAAAATATGAAACAAAAGAAAATCAAAATGTATCAAGTATTTATAAATGTGTAAGAACTTCAGGTAATGTAACAGGAAAATATACAGAAGAAGAAATACATGTATATTATTACTATGATTATAAAGAATATAAATATACTGTACAATACTACTATGATGGAGTATTAAATGAAAATAAAACAGATGTGAAATCAGTTAAATATAATACACAAATAGATGAATGTACAGATAAAATTGAAAATGGTTATGTAAAAGATAGAACAGATAATTTACCTCTAATAGTAAAAGATAATGAATCTGAAAATGTAATAAAAGTATATTACACAAGTATATATAACATAACAACAGATGTAATACCACACATAGAAAAAAGAACAAATTCACAAGGTCAAAAAGAAAATAGAAGTGTAGATGGTGGTACAATTACAGGACAAGGCCAAGAACCTTATGAGGTAGTAAGATATAAGGAAAACTCAAAAAATGAAATAACAATTAAACCAGAAGATAATTATAAAATAAAATCTATAATACTAGAAAGTATAACCAGAAATGTAACATCAATAACCACAACAAAATTATATGGAGAAGGTGCTGCAGAATCAGCAGAAGTAACATGTAAAATAAATGAAGATGGTTCAATAACATTAACTAATTTTGAAAATGTAACAGAACATAAAAATATAAAAGTAGAATTTGAACCAATTCCTGGAACTGTAATTGTTCATCATTATATGAAAGAAACTGGTGATGAATATGGTGTACCAGCAGTACCAGTTCCAGCTAAAGGTGGGGGATATTTACAAGATGAAACATTTACAGATTTAATTGGAGAACCATATGAAACATCACAAAGTGACAATGTAGTAGATATATGTAAATGTGTTGGTTCATCAGATAATACAGATGGACAATATGTAAAAGGAATAACACATGTATATTATTACTATGATTATAAAGATTACAAATACACAGTACAATACTACTATGATGGAGTATTAGATAATGAAAAAACATATGAAGAAAATGTTAAATATGGAACTGAAATAAAAGATTATAGAAATGAAATTAAGGATGGTTATGTATTAGAGGAAGTAGATGAAATACCACTAATAGTAACTGATGACGAATCACATAATGTAATTAAAGTATATTATACAAGTGTATATAATATAACAACACAAGTAAAACCACATACAGAAAAAAGAACAAATAAAACAACAGGACAGAAAGAAGAAGTAACTGTAGATGGAGGAAAGATTACAGGACAAGGTCAACAACCATATGAAGTAGTAAAATATAATCAAAATTCGGTAAATCCAATAATAATAACACCAGACCCAAATTATATTGTAAAATCAATAATACTAGTAAGTAAAAATAGAGAGGAAAATAGTACAACAACAGTAGTATATGATAAAGATGCTACTACAGATAGCTCAACAAATGCGGAAATTGGTTACACAGAAAATGAAGATGGAACAATTACCTTAGATAACTTTACAAATGTGATGGAACATAAACATATTATAGTAGAATTTGAGCCAATTTTAGGTACTGTAATAGTACATCACTATATTACAGGAACAGGTGAACAATTTAACACAACACCAGTAAAAGTTCCTGCAAAAGATGGTGGAGTAGTAGAAAATGAAACTCTAAAAGATCTAATTGGTGAAGAATATGTAACATCTGAAAGTGAAAATATAGCAGATATATATGAAAAGGTAAGTTCAACAAATAATACAAAAGGAGAGTTTACAAAAGATACAATTGATGTATATTATTATTATGATTATAAGCATTATGATTATACAATAGAGTACTATTATGATGGAGAAAAAGATGTAAATGAAACAGTGCATGGTTCAGCAAAATATGGTGATAAAATAACAGAATTTGATGATAAGATAAGAGATGGCTATGTATTAGTTGATAAGCAACCTGTAGATTCAGATGGAGAATTTGGCTTGACTATTAAAGATAAACCAGATGAAAATGTAATAAGAATCTATTATAGAAGTCAATATAAAATAACAACAAAAGTTGTAACACATACAGAAGAATATTCAAATGGAGATGTTGTACAAGATGTAAGAGGTGGAACAATTTCAGGAGATTTTACACTATTAACAAATCCTGCTGAACCAGGGGATTTAACAGACCCAACTAAACAAATAACTCCATATGAAATAGTACTAAAAGGAGATAGTAATAAACAGCCAATTGAAATAGTTCCAGCAGAAAACTATCAAATAGTAAAAATATGGATATCTGATGGATTAAATGCTGATAAAAAAGAATTAGATTTTAGCAGTCTAATAGAAAATGAATCAGTAATATTGCCAATAGAATACTTTACAAACATGCAATCAGATAAGCATATAGAAGTAGAGTTTAGGAGAAAAACAAAGGTTATAGTAAAATATCTAGAAAAAGTAGGAGAAGAATATACAAAAAAATCCCTATTAGATGATGAGATAATAGATGGATATGAAGGTAAAGAATATGAAACATTAAGAAAAAATATAACATATTATAAGTCAACAAAAGACCAAAATGGAAATATTACACCAGAAAATGCAGCAGGAAAAATGAAGGCTGATACAATAGAAGTAGTTTATTATTACGAAAAAATTCCAGCAGGAGTAACAGTAAAATATGTGGAAAAAGTGGTTAATTCAAATGGAGAAATAGAAGGAGTAGCAATAGATGAAGTAGAAGATGATAATATAACAGGATATGTATCAGAATCATATGAAACATCAAGAAAAAGAATAGAAAATTATATATCAGCAACACCACCACAATTACCAGAAGGTACAGAAAATGTTGTGTATGTAGATATGCTAGAAGATTCATATAATGGAATATTTACAGAGGAGCCATTTGAAATTTACTACTGGTATGAAAGAGTGTTTGATATAACAACAGAGATAACACCTCATATAGAAAATAGAACTAATAAAGAAACTGGAGAAAAGGAAGAGAAACTTGTAGATGGTGGAGATATTTCAGGAAAAGATGAAAAACCATATGAGACTGTAGTTTATAAATCTGATGCAGAACATGAAATTGTAATTACACCAGAAGATAATTACATAATAAAATCAATAAAAATAATAAGTACAAATAGAGCAAAAGAAGAAACTGAAATTGTAATATATGGGGATGGTGCAGTACAAAATGCAGAAATTAGCTATACCCAAGCTCAAGATGGAACAGTAACATTAAGCAAATTTAAGAATGTACAATCAGATAAACGTGTTGTTGTAGAATTTGAGCCAATTCAAGGAACAGTAATAGTACACCACTATATAAATGGAACAGGAGAAGAATTTAAAAATGAGCCAGTAAAAGTTCCAGCAGAGATAGAAGGAACAGTTGTAGAAAACCAAACTTTAAAAGATTTAATAGGAGAACCATATGAAACATCAGAAAGTAAAGATGTGGCACATGTATATGAATTAGTAGATGTTTCAGGTCAGGTAAGTGGAGAATTTGGTAAAGATGAAATAAATGTTTACTATTACTATGATTTCAAAGGATATGATTATAAAGTAGAATATTATTATGATGGTGAAATTGATGAAAAAGAAACAGAAACATCTACAGCAAAATATGGAGATAAAATAATAGATTATGATGATAAAGTAAGAACTGGTTATAAACTTGAAAAAGTTGAACCAACAAATGATAAAGATGAACTAGAATTATCAATTACAGATAAGCCAGAAGAAAATGTAATAAAAGTTTACTATGTAAAAGATAACTTTAATTACACAGTAGAGTACTACTATGATGGAATAATTGATTCAAGTAAAACAGAGACGATAGAAGCTGAGTATCAACAAGAAATATCAAAATATAAGGAGAAATTAGAACCTGGATATGTAAAAGTAAAAGATGAAAATGTACCTCTAATAGTAAGTGATGATGTATCTAAAAATGTAATAAAAGTTTACTATAGACGTCAATATAATATAACAACAAAAGTAATAGAGCATACAGAAGAGTATGTAGATGGAACAGTAGAAGAACATATAAAAGGTGGAAAGATTTCAGGAGATTCTTTAGCTTCATATGAAAAAGTGTTCAAGGGAGAAAATAGTACGAAAGCTATTGTTATAGAGCCAGATGAAAATTATGAAATTGTAAAAATAACAGTTTCTGATGGAAGCAAAAAACAAGAAGTCTTAGATTACACAAAATTAATCAAAGATGGTAAAGTAACAATCCCAGTAGGTTACTTCACAAATATGCAATCAGATAAACATATTGAAGTAGAATTTAGAAAAAAATCAAATGTAATTGTAAAATATCTAGAAAAAACTAAAGAAGGATACACAGAAAATGAATTATTACCACAAGAAGAACTAACAGGTTATGAAACTAAAGAGTATAAAACATCAAGAAAAAATATATTAAATTATAGAGCAGCAGAAGATCCAGATAAGAATATGGAACCTAAAAATGCAACAGGAACAATGAAAGCAGATACAATAGAGGTAATTTACTATTATGAAAAAATTCCTGCAGGTATAACTGTAAAACATTTAGAAAAAGTAACTAATCCAGATGGAACAATAGAAGGAATTGAAATACAAGAAGCAGAAGATGAATATATAAAAGGACATGTTGGTGAAATATACAAAACATCAAGAAAAGAAATGGAGAATTATGTACCAGCAGAACCACCTGAATTAGATGAAACAATTAAAAATGTAATATATGTAGATAAAGAAAAAGATACATATGATGGAAAATATACTGAATCAACAGTTCAAATCATATATTGGTATGAAAGACAATTCAATATTACAACACAAGTAAAACAACATCCACGTCCAAAACCAGGTGAAACAGAACAAGAAAAACCAGGTAGTGGAGAACAAGGTAATCAAGATATGGTAAAAGGAGGATCTATTTCAGGAGATATAACAGCAGAAGAAACTTTAGATACTCCATATGAAGGTGTTATAAAATCACAATCTAATAAAAAAGCAATAGAAATTATTCCAGATGATGGATATAGGGTAAAAGAACTAGTAATAAATGGTAAAGTAGTTGATACAACAGAATTAGTAAAAGAAGATAAATCTATAGTACTACCAGAAGGATATTTCAAAGATATTCAAGGAGATATACATATACAAGTAGAATTTGAAGAAATACCAGCAGAATTAATTGTTAAGTATATTGATAAAGATACTGGAGAAGAAATAATACCTACAGAAAAAACACAAGGATATGTAAATGATGAATATAATAAAGAAATAAAAGAATTAGAAGATTATATTTTGGCAGATCCTAAGCCAGAAAATGCTAAAGGAAAACTTGTAGAAGAAGGCGTAACAGTAAATTATTATTATATAAGACAATTTAAGATTACAACAGATGTTATAGAACATTATGAGTTTGAAAATAATGGTGTTATTGATGTAGTAGTGGATGAAAATGGAGAAAATGCATCTAATAATATAACAAATGGTACAATAGATAATACAACAAATAATGCAACAAATAGTACAATAGATAATACAATAAATAATGCAACGAATAGTACAACAGATAATGCAACAAATAATGGAACAAATAATGCAACAAATGATACAACAGGAGGAAAAATACTAGTAAAAGGAGGAACAATTTCTGGAGAAGATGAACAACCATATGAAAAAGTAAACAGAGGAAAAGATAACAAAAAAGAAATACAAATAGTTCCAGATGAAGGATATAAAATAAAATCAATAAGAATCAGACAACCAGGAGCAGAAATTGAAAACTTGGATTTAGAAAAACTACTAAAAGAAAACGGAGTTGATATTAAAGAAGAGAATAATAATAAAGAAAATAATGGACAAAGTAGAGAAGTAAATAATAACGGAGAAAATAATGAGCAAACTAATGAATCAAATAAAAATGAAGAAAATAAAGAACACAGAAAAGCAATAATTCTAAAAGCTGGATATTTCACAAACATGCAATCAAACAAACACATAGAAGTAGAATTTGAAAAAATCCCAGCAAAAATAACAGTAGAATACCTAAACAAAGATACACAAGAAAAAGTAGCAAAATCAGAAATAGTAACAGGATATGTAAATGACAAATACAAAACACATGAAAAACAAATACCATACTATGAATTAATAAAAGAAGCATATCCAGAAAATGTAGAAGGAAAACTACAAGAAGAAACAAAAGTAACATACTGGTACAGACGTTTATTATTCAACATGAAATTAACAAAAGAACTTGCAAGTGTTCAAGTAAATGGAAATGAAGTATTAAAAACAGATAAAAAATTAGTAAAAGTAGATATATCAAATACAGAAGTACAAAACACAAATATTTTAGTAAAATATAAAATAGCAGTACAAAACACAGAAGAAATAGCAGGAACAGCAAAAGTACTAGAACAAATACCAGTAGGCTTCAAAATATCAAATCAAATGAAAACAATAAAACAAAATTCTTCATCAGAAGGACAACCAGATAATTCAAATGAAGCACAAGTAGACATATGGAAAGAAGTAGGAAACAACTTAGAACTAACAACAAGAGAACTACAACCAGGAGAAACAGCAGAATATGAAGTAATACTAGAATGGGATACAAGTAAGAAAATAATAGGAGACCTAGAAAATATAGCAAAAATAACAGAAACACAAAATATACCACAATTTACAGAAACAACAAAAGAAGATAATAGAGATTCTTGTACATTGCTTATTACAATAAGAACTGGTGACAACACAGACATAAAAGTTATAATTTCAATCTCATGCTTTATACTAGCTGGAATCTGTACATTAGGTTATATTGGAAGCGAAATATATTTAAGAAGAAAAATTAAATAATGCACAGTTTTAATGAGGCAGTTAAAAATGTATCAAATACATTTTTAACTGCCTTTTTTTGTTTAGTACACATTTTCCAAAAGGATATGTAAGAGGAAAAACATTCCACTTGTCATCAGGGGCAATTTCTTGTAGCATGAATTGTATCTTTCCCAAACTTATAAATGCAAATTTATTTTCAGGCCTATCATATTTCACTTTAAAACCAGATTTTTGATAAAAATGCAAATTTTAAGTAAAATTCCAAGTTCCTAAAGTGAAAAAAGAGATAAATATAGTTAAAAATATGATAAAATACAAATAAAATAAAAACAAAAAAATCAAAAGAAAATAAAGGAGTGATAATAATGAAAGTTTTAACAATTAAACAACCATGGGCGACTTTAATAATGCAAGGAGATAAAAGATTTGAGTTTAGAAGTTGGAAAACAAAATACAGAGGAGATTTGCTAATACATGCAGGAAAAGGCATAGATAAGGAAGCAATGAAAAGGTTGGCAAAATATCTTCCAGAAAAATTAGAATATGGAAAAATATTAGGAAAAGTAAAATTAGTAGATTGCATAGAAAAGTCACCAGAATTTAAGGAATTATTGCTAAAAGAAAATAAGGACATTTATACTAAAAGTTCTTTTCAAGAAAACTATGGATGGCAAGTTACAGATGTGGAAGTATTTGAAAAACCAATAGAGGTAAAAGGGCAGTTAGGTTTATGGAATTATAATATATAAAATAAAAAGAAAAGCACAGGTGATTAAACCTATGCTTTCATGGACTTAAACTTATTTAGATGTATTGGTTGCACTATCTGTATTAGCTGCACTATCTGCATCGGTTGTCTGAATCAGTTCTTCACCATTTAACCAAGCTACTCTACATATTTCCAAGAAAATCTGCTCGATTTCCAGGTCAGAAATATGGCCATACATATTATTAATTGATTGCATATAATTTGCAACCTGCATAAAAGAATGGCGCAGTTCAGAGTTGGTCGTGAAAGGGTCTGAGCAGATTAAGGATACATTCAGTATCTTACATTCATTATGTAATTCAAGCTGATTAAAAAGGTATGGCTTGTACCGTTTGTACTCGCTCATGAATTCTCTTTTCAGTTGCTTTATTATGTAATTTTTTACAATAATGTTAGCAGCTGAAGCTGAGCAGACCATGGTTCCGCAGAATGCAAATACTATTGCGATTCCAATAAGCACCTTTACTATTGTTGTTCCATCCATCTGAGATTCCTCCTAAATTATTATTTATATATATAAAACTAATAATCCAGAGGTTATCCCTCTGTACTAATTAGTGTAATAAGGGATAATAATACGGCTTCCTATATAATTATACCAAATAAATTATGTAAACACAATACTTTTTGTTAAAATTTACTAAATTTTTCAAGTATTAAATTATAAAATTCATCAATTTTTATATGTTACTCAATAATCCCATAAGCATATTTACATGCTAAAATCCTTCTAACAGCAGTATTTATTAAATCTTCAGAAATTCTTCCATCTCTTACAGCATCTAATACTTCCTGTTTTTGAGATTTAAAACTAGATGATATTATTAAATCATTACCAGCTAATACAGCCTGAACAGCAGCTTCTCCATTTGAAACATAATTCTTTACTGCAGCCATTGCTAAATCATCAGTAATTATAAGCCCAGAAAAGTGTAAATTTTCCCTTAAAATCTTATGAACATTTTCAGATAAAGAAGCTGGCTTTGTACTATCTATACAATTTATTATATTATGATTTACCATAATAGTTGGAACACATGATTTTATTCCACTTATAAAAGGTAAAAAATCTGATGTTTCAAAATTTGAATAAGGTCTATTATCTACAGCAATTCCAGTATGAGTATCCACATTATCACCATACCCTGGAAAATGTTTCATTGAAGCAATTATACCATCTGTATTCATTTGTTTTATCAATTCAGAAGCATAAGTAGCAGTATCTTCAGCATTTTGACCATAAGATCTAGAATATATAAAAGAAGAAGAATTTGTAGGAATATCAACTACAGGAACCAGATTCATATTTAATCCTATACTTTTTAGCAAAGATGTTTTTTCTGTAGAATCTTCTAATATGGCCTGTAAACCACCTATTTTGAAAAGTTCTTGAGGAGATAAGAATTTGCTTTTTCTAAAATTAGAGTAACTACTAACTCTAACAACAGTTCCACCTTCTTCATCAACAGCTAAGAAAAGATTTATTTTGCTGTTGTTTTGTAGATTTGATATTTCATTAATAATATCATTTTTTGTGCTATTACTGAAATCTTTGCCAAACAAAATATAACCACCAGGGTATTCGGATGAAACTTCTTGAAGTGCTGTTGTTGTACCAGGATATCTGACTAAAAACATTTGACTAACCTTTTCATCTAAAGTCATTGAATTTAAAAGTTCATCTGCTTTATCATAATATTTTTCGAACAGTTCAGTATCTTTTTCATCAATTAAGTTAGAATTTTCAGCATCAGCATGATCTGAGTTATCTTCAATATATATGTGTGATTCATCTGTTAATTTAGAATTTGAATTATTAGTTAAGTCAGGTATATTTTCAGAAGAATTTTGCAGGGGAGAATTTATACTATTAGGTAGTTTGTGTGTATTGATAAGTAAAACTCCTGTAAATATTGAAATACATATAATTACTAGTGTAAAAATAAATATATTTTTTTTATGTTTCATAAAATCAATCCTCATTTCACATTAATATAAGACGTATTGTTATTATATAGTATCTTAATTATGCATACAAGATTATAAAAAATTGACAAAAAATATATATTTACAAAAAAATAATAATTATGATACAATAAAATAGAAGAAATAAAAAAATAATATATAAATATTAACTAAAGATAAAAATAATACATCTAATACCATTAAGGAGGGTTTATTATGGAAGAAAACAATGGATTAAAAATAATGAAAAAAGTATTTATTGGAATTACATGTGTAGCAATATTAGGTGGTTCTATAACAGCGGTTATATTAAACAAAGATAAAATTTTTAAATCAGATCAAAATACTATAGTTCAAATACAAAATAATAATCAAGAATATGAAGAAAACAACCAAAGTAAAAAAATAGAAGAAGATAAAGGATGGGTATATGATGCTGATTATTGTAATGATAATACAGTAAAAACAATTGATGAAGAATATTATGATTTAACCAAATCAAATGAAGAATTAATGGTACCATTTATAAATATTAATTCTCAAGCTGCAAATGAAGTAAATGAAAAAATAAAAAATATATATGATAAAGCATATGAAGAATTTGGACAAGAAAATACAAATGGAACTGTAAATTATAGAGGATTAGAATATCAGTACTACATTAATGGAAATATACTATCAATAGTAATTACAAGAAAAGTTGCTGTTGTTAATTCAGGTTTGGATAAATATTTATACACATATAATTTTAATATAGATACATTAGAAATTGCATCATTAGAAGAGGTTTATAAAGAGTGTGGATTTAATTCAAAATTAGAATTAGAAGAAAAAATTGGAATAGCTGTAGAAAATTACAAAATAGATAGTTTAAATAGATTAGAATTAAAGGAAGATATTTATTATATTGATAGTAATAATAAGTTTAATGTAGCTATAGTACCAGATGCAGGTTCTTATGCAGAGGAAAGTCTAGTGGTTGATAAAGATGTTACTAAAAAGGAGATTCCAGAAGAAGAGAAAATGCCAGAGGAAAACGGAAATAGTGATAATAACATAAGTGAAAATATTGATGAAAATAATAATACTAATGAAAATAATATAAATGAAAATAATGCAAATGAAAATAATACAAATGAAAATTATATAAATGAAAATTATATAGATGAAAATTATATAAATGAAAATAGTACAAATGAAAATAGTACAACTGTTGTAATTAGTTATAATAACGAAACAAATGATTTACTACAATAAAATATAAACTTTGAAACAAATAAATTTTATAGCATAAATAAAAAAAGATATTTTCACTATTTTATAAAAGATTAAAATAGTATTAGTTTTAGTTATAATCATACTTTTGATATTACCAAAAAATATAAAAACACAAAAAAATATGAAATATATTTATATGAATAATTAAAAAATTAAGAAATTTTAGGGGCGAAGAAAATCAGAAAAATTTTTCGTCCCTTAATTTTTTCATAGAAATAAACTAAGCAAATTTTCTATAGAAAAAATTTCAAGTTCATAAGAAGCATCTGCCAAAGAAAACAAATTTTCATCACTATATTCAATTTCTTCAGAATATTTTTTAGTTATTTCTATACAATCATTTAAAGTGAGATTATCTGTTTGTACCCATTTGCAAAAAAACAAGCATTTAAGAACAATTATACTTATTCCCATTAATTTTACTTTTGAAAGTATATCACAATCAAAAGTACCTTTCAAAAAATATCTCCAAATAAAGTAAATTGAAATATTTTGTAAGTATTTAAATATTTCAGGGTGAGAAATTTCAAAATCTCTTAATCTATCTATTGATTCATTATATACTAATATGCAATTTTTTAAATAATCAATCCAATTAGTTGAATTGGGTTCAAGTGTTAAGAAAAACTCTAATATAGATTGCATCATAGATTGAATATTAGACTGTGAATAACAATTAACTGAAAAAATATCTTCATCATCTAGTAAATTACTATCTATATTTTGTTGAATCATATAACCATACCAAAGAACATCACAAATACGTGAATTAAAAGATAATGAAGAATTGTCCAGATAAGAAATTATTTTATTTCTTGAATTATAAAGATAAGAATATAGTTCATTATCATATTCATCAAAATCTTCATATGGAATTTCAAATTCATATGTACTAAAAGGTTCAGTTTGAGAAAGAATAATTCTTGCTGCTTCTTCACAACATAAACCAATACCACATTCTTTAATTTCATCAAACCACTCATAATAGCGTGGATGTTCTGCACATATTTTACACAAACTTTTTGGACCAAGATTAATATAAATCTCACACAATTTTTTATCATTTAAAAATGGGCAGTTTTTATTTTTATTTAAAATGAAATGTGCTGGAGGGGTAAAGTTGATATTTTTTCGTAAATCATCTCCAAATGCACCGTGGAGTTTTGTTATAAATATTAGCAGTTTCTTCATCAATGTCAATTTCCCAGCCAGCAGAACAGCAACTATCCTTACAGATACTCGCAATACAATGGAAATCTTTAAAATATTTTGGTGCTCTCATTTTCATAATATATTTCTCCAATCATAAATATTACATAAAACATAAAAAATACTAAAATTATCAATATTTTTTAAAACATTTATAAATTTATCAATTATAATTAAATAATTTAATTTTAAATTCATAAAAACCTCATTGTTTTATACTTAATTCATAACATATAAGCTATTAATATGTAAATAATTATATAAAAAATTTTATAATAAATTTATTACAATTTAATACTTTTCACATAACAAAATTTTGTAGAGTAGTCAAATTCAATAGTTATGTAATGCAGGAAAATATATTAATATGCAGTGAGTGCGCAGTTTGGCGCTCCCAAATAAAGTCTTCCACAAAACCCAAGCGCCAGCAAACGAACGGAATATTAATATATTTTCCTGCATTACATAACTATTAAATTTGACGGCTTATTGCAAAAGTATTAAACATTAACAATAAATTGTAAAATTTTTCTAATAACTATTTACAAATTATGTAAAGTATGATAAAATAAAGTCTCCAGTGGCATGCTGGTATATTAACCTTTTTTTTAAATAATTTTAAGGAGGTGAGAGAATATGTTTTCAATGCTTGTTTTTCGGGAAATTGCCCAATTCAGTGATGATGAAATAAAGGCACTCGAAAAGTTGCAGTATATGGAAATTACGGATATGTTTGAAAAAATATTTTTCGTAACACAGGCAGAAGTAGACCAGTACTATTGCCAATATGAAGCAATTCTTCCTTACTGCAAGAAGTTTACTACAAATGATGGAATTAGTTTATTCGCAGCAAAAATCATCAGACTTTATTATCAATTTGAAAAAGGTATTTACATGTATTTCTACAAATACAGCAATGAGATAAACCCAAAGTTTGCGGATATAACTATCAAATCAGGCTGGTACGTACGGTGGGTAAATTTTGAGGATGTAAAAAAAGAATGGCAAATCCCATTTGTTGGAAAAGGAAGTAGATTATTTTATAATGTAGTAAATTAAAAGCAAAAAAACATAGGCCCCACATATGAACTTAGTTTATATGTGGGTTTTCTCTAATTGTAATAATTGTAAAAAAAATTAACTATTTTAATTGACAAGCCTTTAAAAAATATAGTATAATAAAGAGGTATATTATAATTTTTACTCCTTGATGAAAAAAATAAAAAAAGGGTGATAAAAATTAACAAAAAAATGAGAAACCAGAGAAAAAATAAATTTAATTCTAAAAGATGTTGGCAAAAAAATGAAATTGTGCCAACATACTTTTTGTTGCTTTTTTAACATAGTTATTTTTAATTTAAAAAAGAGGAATTGATATAAAAAAGCTTACACATTTAAGGAATTAAAGGGGCAGAAAATTCCAAGAAGATGTAAACAACTTTTTTATATACAAGAAGGACTTTTTTAAATCAAATATATATTTTATTCTGCTTAATTTTAAATAGGGGTGATTTTAAGTTGGTAAAAGATGTTAAACACGAAAAATGCGTGCGTAAGACCTTTGAAAAAATCGGTGACTCAATAGAAATTCCAAATCTTATCCAAGTACAAAAAGATTCATATAATTGGTTCATCGAAGAAGGACTAGGAGAAGTATTAAAAGATATTTCACCAATCATTGATTATTCAGGCAATTTAGTTCTTGAATTTTTCGATTATTATATGGAAGACAAAACAAAATACACAGTAGAAGAAGCAAAAGAAAGGGACACAACATACTCAACAAGACTACATGTTAAAGTAAGATTAATCAACAGAGAAACAGGGGAAATAAAAGAACAAGAAATCTACTTAGGAGATTTCCCATTAATGACAGAAAGTGGAACATTTATAATTAATGGTGCAGAAAGAGTTGTTGTAAGCCAGTTAGTTCGTTCACCAGGATGTTATTATGCAAGTGATTTTGACAAAACAGGAAAACGTATTTATACATCAACTGTAATGCCAATTCGTGGTGCATGGATTGAGTATGAAACAGATTCAAATGACATAATAAATGTAAGAGTTGATAGAACAAGAAAATTACCTGTAACATGTCTATTAAGAGCAATAGGAATAGAAACAGACCAAGAAATTATGGAACTTTTTGGAGAAGATGAAAAAATTATGGCAACAATCTCTAAAGATCCAATTAAAAATTCAAATGATGCCTTAATTGAAATCTACAAAAAATTAAGACCAGGAGAACTTCCAACAGTAGAAGCTGCAAGGAGTTTATTTAATGGACTATTTTTTGATGCAAGAAGATATGATTTAGCAAAAGTAGGTAGATTCAAATTCAATCAAAAACTAGGATTAGCAGGAAGAATTACAGGTCAAGTAGCATTTGATGATATAATAGACCCATCAACAGGTGAATTATTAGTAGAAAAAGACACAGTAATTTCAGAAGAAGTTGCTAGAAATATTCAAGACACAGGAATAAATATTGTAGATGTAAAAGTTGAAGACAAAAAAGTAAGAGTTATAGGAAATGGAACAGTAAATATCCACAAAATATTACCAAATGTGGATTTAAGCAAATTACATTTTAAAGAAGATGTAAATTATGAAGTTCTAAAATCAATTATAGATACAACAGATGAAAAAGATCTAGTAAAAGTATTAAAAGAAAGATATGAAGAACTAGTTCCAAAATGTGTAACAAACGAAGATATCATAGCATCTATAAGTTATTTAGTAAACCTAGATTATGGTTTAGGAGAAATAGATGATATTGACCACTTAGGAAATAGACGTATTAGATGTGTTGGTGAATTATTACAAAACCAATTCCGAATAGGTTTAACAAGGCTTGAAAGAGCAGTTCGTGAAAGAATGACAACACAAGACTTAGATGTAGTAACACCACAAACATTAATAAACACAAAACCAATAACATCTTCAATAAGAGAATTCTTTGGAAGCTCACAATTATCACAATTCATGGATCAAACAAATCCACTTTCAGAATTAACTCATAAAAGAAGAATTTCAGCATTAGGACCTGGAGGTCTTACTCGTGAAAGAGCAGGATTTGAAGTTAGAGATATCCACCATACACACTATGGTAGATTATGTCCAGTTGAGTCTCCAGAAGGACCAAACATTGGACTTATATCAGCACTTTCATGTTTTGCTATTATAAATGAATATGGTTTTATAGAAACACCATACAAAAAAGTTGATAAAGAAACAGGAAAAGTTACAGATATAATTGAATACATGTCAGCAGATGTTGAAGATAAATATGTTATAGCAATGGCATCAGAACCTTTAGATGAAGAAGGAAGATTTATTCATGACAGAATTAGGGTTAGATATGCAAATGATATACTAGAAGTAGATAAAGAAGCAGTTGATTATATTGATATATCACCAAAACAATTAGTTTCAGTTGCTGCAGCTATGATTCCATTCTTAGAGCATGATGATGTTAAGCGTTCACTAATGGGTTCAAACATGCAACGTCAAGCAGTACCACTATTAATACCAGAATCTCCTATAGTAGGAACAGGTATTGAATATAAAGCAGCAAAAGATTCTGGAATTACAGTTACAGCTAAAAATGCAGGTATAGTAGAAAAAGTAACAGGTGATGAAATACTTATTAGAACAAATAATAACACAATAGATACATACAAATTACGTAAATTTAAAAGAACAAATGGTGGTACATGTATAAATCAAAGACCAGTAGTTACAAAAGGTGAAAAAATAAAAGAAGGAGAACTATTAGCAGATGGACCTTCAACAAAAAATGGAGAAATGTCATTAGGTAAAAATGTTTTAATAGCTTTTGCAACATGGGAAGGATATAATTACGAGGATGCTGTATTAATTAGTGAAAGACTAGTAAAAGAAGATGTATATACATCAATACACATAGAAGAATATGATTGTGAATGTCGTGATACAAAATTAGGACCTGAAGAAATCACACGTGATATACCAAATGTAGGTGATGATAGCTTAAAAGACCTAGATGAAGATGGAATCATCAGAATTGGTGCTGAAGTTAGACCAGGAGATATCTTAGTTGGAAAAGTTACTCCAAAAGGAGAAACAGAATTAACAGCAGAAGAAAGATTATTACGTGCTATCTTTGGAGAAAAAGCAAGAGAAGTAAGAGATACTTCACTTCGTGTACCACATGGTGAAGCAGGAACAATAGTAGATGTAAAAATATTTACTAGAGAAAATTCAGATGAATTAGGACCTGGTGTAAATCAAGTAATAAGATGTTATATAGCAACAAAAAGAAAAATATCAGTTGGAGATAAAATGGCTGGACGTCATGGAAACAAAGGTGTTATCTCAAGAATATTACCAGAAGAAGATATGCCATTTATGCCAGATGGTACACCAGTTGATATAGTTCTTAACCCACTTGGTGTTCCTTCACGTATGAACTTAGGTCAAGTTTTAGAGGTTCACTTAGGAATGGCAGCAAGAGCATTAGGATGGAAGGTTGCAACACCAGTATTTGATGGTGCAAAATCATATGAAATAGAAGAATTACTAGAACAAGCAGGACTAAGAAAAGATGGAAAAACAATTCTATATGATGGAAGAACAGGTGAAGCATTCCAAAACCCAGTTACAGTAGGTGTTATGTACATGTTAAAACTACACCACTTAGTAGATGATAAAATACATGCTCGTTCAACTGGACCATACTCATTAGTTACACAACAACCTTTAGGAGGTAAAGCACAATTTGGTGGACAACGTTTTGGAGAGATGGAAGTTTGGGCACTAGAAGCATATGGAGCTGCTTATACACTACAAGAAATGTTAACAGTTAAATCAGATGATGTTGTAGGAAGAGTAAAAACATATGAAGCTATTGTTAAAGGTGAAAATGTTCCAGAACCAGGAGTACCAGAAGGATTTAAGGTTCTTATAAAAGAATTACAATCTCTAGGACTAGATATACGTTTATATTCTAGTGATAATGTTGAATTAGAATTAAAAGAACATATAGAAGATGGAATAGATATAAATCTAGAAAAAGCTAAAAGCCTAGATGAAGAAGAAGTTGTTGATGAAAGTGAATTAGAAGATAGTTATGTAGATGCAGAAGAAGATATAGATGAAGATAGCTTTTTCGATTCTTCAATTAGTGATGAAGCAGATGATTTAATGATATTTGATAATGATTTAGCAGAAGATAATATCTTTAATGATGAAGATATTGAGGAAGGAGGCGAGTTTTAATGGACGAATTAGAGCTATTCGATAAAATAAAAATAGGTCTAGCATCAGATGAAAAAATAAGAGAATGGTCAAAAGGTGAAGTAAAAAAACCAGAGACTATAAATTATAGAACATTAAAGCCAGAAAAAGATGGACTATTCTGTGAAAGAATATTTGGACCAACAAAAGACTGGGAATGTCATTGTGGTAAATATAAAAGAGTTAGATATAAAGGAATAGTTTGTGATAGATGTGGTGTTGAAGTTACAAAGGCAAAAGTAAGAAGAGAAAGAATGGGTCACATTGAACTTGCAGCTCCTGTTGCACATATTTGGTATTTCAAAGGAATACCAAGCAGAATAGCATTATTATTAGATGTATCACCTCGTAATCTTGAAAAAGTTATATATTTTGCATCATATATAGTAACAGATAAAGGAACATCAGGATTAATGAAATGCCAAGTACTAACTGAAAAAGAATATCATGAAGCAGTTGAAAAATATGGAAAAGGTACTTTTAAGGCAGAAATGGGAGCAGAAGCTATACGTAAGTTACTAGCAGAAGTTGATTTAGATAAATTATCTAATAGTCTAAAAAAAGAACTTGCAAAAGCAAGTGAGCAAAAAAAGGCAAAATTAGTAAAAAGATTAGATACAGTTGAATCATTTAGATTATCAGAAAATAGACCTGAATGGATGGTTATGAATGTTATACCAGTTATTCCACCTGAATTAAGACCAATGGTTCAATTAGATGGTGGTAGATTTGCAACATCAGATTTAAATGACTTATATAGAAGGGTTATAAACAGAAATAACAGATTAAAAAGATTATTAGAATTAGGTGCACCAGAAATAATTGTAAGAAATGAAAAACGTATGTTACAAGAATCTGTTGATGCATTAATAGATAATGGAAGACGTGGAAGACCTGTTACAGGTGCTGGAAATAGAGCATTAAAATCATTATCAGATATGTTAAAAGGAAAACAAGGAAGATTCCGTCAAAACTTATTAGGAAAACGTGTTGACTACTCTGGACGTTCAGTTATTGTTGTAGGACCTGAACTTAAAATTTATCAATGTGGTCTTCCAAAAGAAATGGCAATAGAATTATTCAAACCATTTGTTATGAGAGAATTAGTAGGAAGAGGAATTGCACACAATATTAAAAACGCAAAAAGAATGGTAGAAAAATTGAAACCAGAAGTATGGGATATGCTAGAATATGTAATAAAAGATCACCCAGTAATGTTAAACCGTGCTCCAACATTACATAGACTAGGTATTCAAGCATTTGAACCAGTTTTAGTTGAAGGTAGAGCTATAAAACTTCACCCATTAGTTTGTACAGCATTTAATGCTGACTTTGATGGTGACCAAATGGCTATACATGTTCCATTATCACCAGAAGCTCAAGCAGAAGCAAGATATTTAATGCTTTCAGTTAATAACTTATTAAAACCACAAGATGGTAAACCAGTAACAGTACCTACACAAGATATGATTTTAGGAAGTTATTATCTAACAATGGAAATTGAAGGAGAACCAGGAGAAGGAAATTATTTTGCATCTCCAGAAGAAGCAGTTATTGCATATGAAAATAAAGATTTAGGAATGCATGCTAAAATAAAAGTAAAAATATTTAAAAATATTGATGGTGAAGAAAAAATTGGAACAGTAGAAACTACAGTAGGTAGATTAATTTACAACCAAGGAATTCCACAAGATTTAGGATTTGTAGATAGAAGTAATCCTGATAATCTATTTGAACCAGAAATCAATTTCACAATAACAAAGAAAAATCTAGGAAAAATAATTGCTAAATCAATAAATAAACATGGATTAAGTGAAACAGCAGTATTACTTGATTATATAAAAGCAACAGGATACAAATACTCAACAATTGGTGCTATCACAGTATCAGTTAGTGATGTTAAAGTACCAGAAGCTAAGAAAACAATCCTAGAAGATGCAAATAAACAAATAGATACAATCAGAAAACAATATAAACGTGGTTTAATAACAGATGATGAAAGATATAATGCTGTTATTAAAGTTTGGAGTAAAGCTACAGATGATGTTAAAGATGCAATGAAAGAAAATTTCGAAAAATTAAACCCAGTATATATGATGTCTGAGTCTGGAGCAAGACGGAAACTTAGACCAATTAAAACAAATTGCAGGTATGCGTGGTCTTATGGCTAGTACAACAGGTAAAGCTGTAGAGGTGCCAATCACATCATGTTTTAGGGAAGGATTAAGTGCTATTGAATACTTCATTGCAGCCCATGGTGCACGTAAAGGACTATCAGATACAGCTTTAAGAACTGCAGACTCTGGATACTTAACAAGAAGATTAGTTGATGTTGCACAAGATATTATAGTAAGAGAAGAAGATTGTGGAACAACTGATGGAATTGAAGTTTCAGATATTAAAGATGGAAATCAAGTAGTTGAAAAATTAGAAGAAAGATTAATTGGTAGATATCCATTACAAGATATAGTAAACCCAGAAACAAATGAAATAATAGCAGATACTAACACAATGATTACAGATGATATTGCTGAAAAGATAATAGCAGCTGGAATTACAAAAGTAAAAGTTCGTTCTGTAATTGGTTGTAGAACAAAACATGGTGTATGTAGTAAATGTTATGGAATGGGTCTAGCTACAAGAGAAAATTCTAAAATAGGTGAGTCTATAGGTGTTATAGCAGCTCAATCAATTGGTGAACCAGGTACACAATTAACAATGAGAACTATCCACTCTGGTGGTGTTGCCGGTGTTGCTGATATTACACAAGGTCTTCCAAGGGTTGAAGAATTATTTGAAGCTAGAAAACCAAAGGGATTAGCTATAATTACAGAAATACCAGGAACTGTTAAAATAACAGATGATAGCAAAAATAGAAAAGAAGTTGTAGTAAGAAATGATCGTGAAGCTAAAACATATGTAATACCTTTTGGATCTAAATTAAAAGTTAGAGAAGGAGACGAAGTTGAAGCAGGAGATCCATTAACAGAAGGTTCAATAAACCCTAATGAAATATTACAAATTAATGGACCTGATGGTGTTTTCAGATATTTAGTACAAGAAGTTCAAAAAGTTTATAGAAACCAAGGTGTTGATATAAATGATAAACATATAGAAGTAATAGCAAGACAAATGCTTAAAAAAGTAAGAGTAGAAGATAATGGTGATACAACAATGTTTGCAGGTTCTTTAGTAGATATGTATGATTTTGAAGATGAAAACAACAAAATCATTGCTGAAGGAAAAACTCCTGCAAAAGGAAAACGTATTTTACTTGGAATTACAAAAGCATCACTTGCAACAGAAAGTTTCTTATCTGCAGCATCATTCCAAGAAACAACTAGAGTTCTTACAGAAGCAGCTATTAAGGGAAAAGTTGATGAATTAATTGGATTAAAAGAAAATGTTATTATTGGTAAACTTATCCCAGCTGGAACAGGTATGCCACAATATCAAGCAACAAAAATAAAAACAATATTAGATGAAGAATCAACAGAAACACAAAATGATGGAGAAGAATCAGAAGATGAATCAGCAAATAATGGTGTTGATATTGGGTTAGATGAACAAGCTAAAAATGTAGATGATACTACTGATTATGAAGAATAATAAAAAAAGACCGTAAGGTCTTTTTTTGTGTTAATTTCACATTTTCACTTACGGATACTTATCTTTCAAATAAACTCTAATTATCAAAAAAATAATTAGAGTTTATTTTATGTAAAATTGTCACAAAAAATTAATTGAAATGTAAAAAAAACATCAATATATTGTTCCGTAAAAAAATATATCAATTGTAAAAAAATGATTAATTGAATAATTAAAATATTTATTTTAATATAAGTATAAAAGATATTATCTTAAAAGAAAGAGGCAATGAAAATGAAGAATTTAAGAAAATTAAGAAATATATTTATTTATATTATTTTAATATTCATAATTATAACTAATATTTCTTTTGTAAAAGCAACTATAGGAGAATCATTAATTAAAAATGAGTATATAAAAAGTATAGCAGGAGAAATAACAGCTAAACCACAAGAAATTAAAAATATATTTTCTAAAAACACCAATATATTAAATAGCATAGCATCTGAACAAGATGAAAATACATATAATGTACAAATGGAATTAAATATAGTAAACCAAGATGGTGCAGATGTTATAGGTGGAAATAAATTAAAAATTGAAGATGTGACACAAACTGAAGACAGCCAAGCATCTGGTTTAGAAATACATGTATTCAATATTAGTACAGGAGAGGAAATCCAATTATCTGAGGATAGTACATTTGATACACAGGGTCAGGGTGTTATTGTAGATTTAAGTAAATTAACACAAAATAAGAAATATCAAATTTTGATTGAAGATGTAGAATCTGCACAGGGATATAGTAGAACAATAAATAGTTTAAAATTAGATATACTTGTTGATGACAAGGAAAATATAATAGCAAAGATTTCAGAGGTTGTAGGTGCATCAGGAGATAAGTTAGATGAATTAACACAAAGTTTAGCTAAATTGCATGGAGCAGATGATAAGGGTAATTTAACAATAGGACCTGATGAAAAAGATCCAGAGGTAGATATTCAGTATAAACTTGGAGAAGTTATAGAAAATAAAGGAATTGAGAATAATACTGAAGTAAATGGAAATGTAAGTAATGATGATATAGAAGAAGGTGGAGAATGGAAAGAATATAGTAATAGTGTTACTATATCAGAAAATTCAACATTATATGCAAAAGCAACAAAAAATGGAATTGAAAGTGAAATCTCATTAAAAATTATAAATAATATTGACACAAAAGGACCTGAAATAGGTGATATAACTGAAGAGAACATAAGTGAAGAAAATAATAGAGAAGTAAAATTAAAAGCTGTAATAACAGATAATGCTTCAGGTCTTGTAAAATATGGAATTAGTAGGAGTGAAAAAGATGAACCAAATGCATATATAATAGCAGATACAGCTCTAACTAAAGAAGATATATCAGAACACAGAAATGCACATCCAAAATTGGAGGATAATTTAGAAATAGATGGGATATGTGAAAATGGAAATTATTACATATGGATATGGGATTCAGCAGGAAATCATACAATAAAGTCAGTAAATGTTACAAAAGTTCATGAAGTAGATGTGGCAGAGATAGTTCAAACAGATATGGCACATAAAGATTTGGTCGGAAAAACATATACTAGCTTATATAAGGCATTAGAAGCAAGTCCAGAAAATTCTGAGACAACAATAAAAATTATAGCAGATATATATAATGAAAATAATCAAATAAAAAACAGAAATATAACAATAAATTTAAATGGGCATAAAGTAAATAATAGAAATAATAGTGAGCCAAATTTAACTGTAAATGGAGGGTCAAGTCTAACTATAGTAAATAAAGGAGAGAATGAATCAAGCATTATAATGGAAGGTTCGCTTGAAAGTGAAAATACAGCTGCAATTTTAGTAAAAAAAGCTGCAACATTAATACTTCGGAGAAAATGAGGGAGAAGTATCAATAATGCAACCTGCAATAATAGGAAGGAATAAAGGAATTGTAAAAGAAGGGACTTTTAATTTCTATGATGGAAAAATTACAGCCAAAATGAATAAGAGTGATAATCAAGCTGATGTAGAAAAAGGGCCAGTTGCAATAGATGGAAACGTGGATGGATTGCCAGTTGCTTATTCAACATTAATAGAGGATAGTGATAATGAAGATGAAAAACTTCAAATAGCTACACTAACAATAATATCTGAAATTGAAGCAAAAATAGAAAACACAACATACACAAAATTAGAAGATGCAATAAAAGCTGTACGGAACTTATTTTGGAACTGATGGAAAACCAGTAAAAATATCATTAGTACAAGAATCATTAAGCAAAAATGCACCAGTAATAATAGGTCAAGACAAAAATATAATACTAGAATTAGATGGAAAAACTTTAACAACAACATCATCAGATTATGTAATAAAAAACTATGGTACTTTAGAAATTGTAGATTCAAGTGAAAAACAAACAGGAAAGATAACAAGTACAACTAATAGTACAATATATAATGGTAGTGTAGAAGAATATGAGGAAAGCCCTGATGAAAGAGAAGCAATAGATATGAGTCACGTAGAACAATTTGACAAAGAAGATGAATATGGCTTTCATTATGATGGTAGTCAAATAGTAAATGATAGTGGTGAAGGAAAGGAAAGTGGTATTGCAACAGGATACTTAGAATTAGATTTAACTGATAAGAAAGGAAAATATACTTTAACTGTAAATGCAGAAATATCAACACGTTCAGGAAATGGATATGTTAGTATAACAAACAAGCCAGATAATAGTGAAAATATACGTTCAGCAATTTATGGAAACTTAATAACTTTATCATCAAGTAAAACTACTGAACAAAACACAATAGATATAGCTGGTGGAAAAAAATACTATTTAAATTTCAGATATAAAAAAGGAAGTAGTACTTCTTCTGGATATGAGGAAAAATTAAAAATAAACAATATAACACTTACAAAAAAACAGGAAGGTAAACTAACACTAACAAGTGGAATAATTGAAGTTGATAAAGTAGGAACTAGTAAAAAGTATTATTCTGCAATAGAGAATGAAGGTGTAGCAAATATAGAAGGTGGAAAAATAATTGGTACACAAAAATATATAGCAGGTATAACAACATTAAGTGGAGGTACATCAAATATCAGTGAAGGAGAAATTGCATTAACAGGTAGTAGTGATATTGCGATAAAGGCAGCTAAGAAAGGTGGTATAACAAATGTAACTGGTGGTAATATACATGGATATTATGGAATAAGAACAGAGGAATGTTTAGCAGATGCTATAATTAAAGGTGGAACTTTTAATAAAGATTGTAATTATCAAATATGTAATGATGGTATATATTCATTAATAATGCTAAAAAATGTAACTTTAAATAAAGCAAACAATGGTAATTGTGTTTATGTAGGTGAAGAATATTCAGATACAATTATAGATGAATGTAATATCAATAGTGAAAAGACTCGGTATATATTGTGATGCATCTGATTCAAATATAGTTATAAATAAGAGTAATATTACATCAGATGGTATTGCTATAAATATACAAAAGAAATGTAATTGTGAAATAATAGAAACTACAATTAATATAACAGGAAATAGTAAAATTATCCAATGTGAAAAAGTAAATGTTGATATAACAATAAAAGATTCTAATTTAAAAAATGAAGATTCTAAAAGTGAAACACAAGGAATTGATATAAATGGTGGAACATTAAATATAAAAGGAACAACAACTATAAAATCTGCAGGGGCAGCAATATATTCTAATGAAGATGCAAACACCATTGTAAATATTGAGTCAGGAACAATAGAATCAACGGCATCACAAGCTATAGTTATGAATAAGGCAACAGGAATTATTAATGTTGGAATAAAAGATAAAAAAGTTGATGAGGAATTTCCAATTTTAAAATCAGCAGTATCAGACTGGACAATTCGTTCAGACATGATGAAATTAAATTTTTATGATGGAAAATTAATAGGAGGAAAATATAAAATAATTGGTGCATCAATTGAAGAATTAGAAGATGAGTATAATTTAGTGAGTAGTATAAATACAGATGATTCAGGAAATGAATTTGAAATATTGAAATTAGGAAAAGCAGAAAGTGAAGCTCAAATTGTGGGAAACAGTTCAAAACCTGAAGGTATTTATTCAACATTAAAGGAAGCTGTAGAAAATGCTAACACAGAAAGTTCTGGACAACCAATAACAATAAAGTTATTAAAAGATGTATATCAAGCACAACAAATAAGAATAGAAAAAGGTCAAAATATTAAAATAGATTTAAATGGTCATAAATTTTTTGCTATGACAGATAAGGCTTTATATAATGAAGGTAAATTAGAGATTATAGATAGTGTAACAACTGCTGAAGATGAGTATAATTTAGTTGGTTCAACTGGTGCTGTAATTATACATAATGCACTTACAGAAAATGAAGGTGATACAAGTGTAAAAGGGGAATTAATTTTAGGTCAAGGTACAAAAATTAATTATACTGCCTCAGGAGTAAGTAATCAATATAAAAATGTAATAGAAAATGATGGACTATTAAAAACAACTAATAATGAAGCAATAAATGTTTCTGGAGATTTTATACATGTTATAGAAAATAATGGAATTTTTGAATTAAATGGAAGTAAAATAACCACAAGTGGAAATAATACATATGCAGTATATAATAATAATACAAATGAAACAGATAAATCAACTATGACAGATGTAAATATATCAATGACTGGTATCAATAACTCATATGGTGTGTATAACAATAACAATGGAACAATAGAAATAGGAGGTACAACACAAATAACATCAACCCAATCAGCTATAACTAATAATAGTACTGGAAATATAATAATAAAGGGAGGAACTATATTAAGTTCAGGAAGATATGGAATAAATAATGTGGATGAAGGTATTATACAGATAGATGATGGAAAAATAGAAGCACAAACAGCATCATATGAATGTATAAGAAATTATAATGGTGGAACAGTTAATATTGCAAATGGAGAGATAACATCTAAAGGATTAGGTATATATAATTATAATTATAAGAAATCAGGAACAATAAATATAAAAGGAGGTATAATTAAAAGCACTACAAATCATGGTATACAAAATGGTAACTCTAATGAAGGAACAGTAAATATAACAGGAGGAAATATAATAAGTGAAAGTAAATATGGAGTGTATAATAATGTTGGAATATTGAATTTAGGAAATAAATTAAAAGAAGGAGAAGAAGATACAGTAGATACTAAAAATCCAAGTATAACAGGAGGAACAAATGGAGTATATAATAATAGTACATTCAACTTTTATGATGGAGCAATAACAGGACCTATTAAAAAATCTATCTTTGGAGCTATTACAGATTATGAAGTTGGATATCAGATTATTAAAACTCAAAATGAAGACGAAACAACTGAAACAGCAACATTACAGCAAGTAAATATTGCAGAACTGAAAAAGGAAACAGATACAGGAGAAGAAAGTATAGAGATATTTAAAAATGTAGAAAAATTACAAGCAAAATTAAAAGAATTAGATACAAAACAAAAATATAAAATAAAGGTGTTAGCAGATTTTTCTATAAAAAATACAGAAAGAATAGAAATTCCTAATGAATTAACAGTAACAATTGATTTAAATGGTTTTTCAGCTACAACTGCAGTTAATCCTGCAATTAAAAATAATGGAAAACTTACAATAATGGATTCTAGTGAGGATTCATCAGGAAATATAATGAGTGAATTAAATGGAACAAGTGATTCATATTGTAGTATTATATATAACGAAGACAATGCGAACTTGAATATAGCATCTGGAAATATAATATTAAGAGGTAAATATGAATATGGAATATATAATAGTGATACAGGAACAGTAATAGTAAATGGAGGAAAAATAGATTTAAGTGGTTCATATGAATATGGAATACAAAACAAAGGCAAATTAGAGTTAAAAGGAAATACAATGACAGTAAATGATTCAAATTCATATGCTATATATAATAATACTAGTAGTGAGAATACAGTAAAAATAAAAGGTTCAACAATAAGCAATACAAAAGGAGAAGGAATATATAATAAAGGTTCAGGTGTAATAGAGATAGGTAAGTTAGAAAATATAGAAGCATCAGATGAACAAACAATAATTACAAAAATAAATACTTCAAGTAATGCTATATATAATAATGATGACGGAAGAATAGTAATAGATGGTGCAGAAATAGTTGTAACATCATCTAGTTCAATAGAGAATAATGGTAAAGGAACAATAGAATTAAAAAATGGAAAAATATCAACAACATCAACTCTTAAAGGTTCACATGGTATAAATAATTATAATGGAGGAACTATTAATATAATAGATGGGGAAGTAATAAGTAATGGAGGAAATGCAATATGTAATTACAATTATAGGGAATCTGGAATTATAAATATACAAGGAGGAAAAATAACAAGTTCAGGCTCATACGCAATATATAACACCAAATCTAATGAAACTGGAACAGTAAATATAACAGGAGGAACAATAGAAAGTAATAGTTCATATGGAGTTTACAATTATACTGGTACATTAAATATAGGAAAGAAAATAGAAGATACAGAAACAACATTAGAAGATATACCAAATGAAAATAGTCCAATTATAAAAGGAAAAACATATGGAGTATATAGTAATGAAACATTCAATTACTATGATGGTATAATATCAGGTGCTGTAGGAAAATCTATAAATGAAAATATAACAGATATAAGAAAAAATTATCAAGTAGAAAAAACTGTACAAAGTGATGTAGAAACAGCAACATTGAAAAAAATAGAAATAATGCAAATAAATGGAAAAAGTTATCAGACTATAAATGAGGCACAAAGTGAAATAAATAATTTTAGTGGAACTGATGAACATGTAATTAAATTATTAAATGATACATATATGAGTAAATTGGATACTATATCAATTCCGGCAGATGCAAAAGTAAAGCTAGACTTAAATAGTTATACACTTGAAACTTCTAGTGATACTGCAATTGATAATAATGGAAATTTAACAATAACAGATGAAAGTGAAACAAAAACAGGAAAAATTTTAGGAACAGCCAAAACAATTATAGATAATAAAAATGAGTTAGTGATTGATGGGGTTGAACTTAAAGCTATTAATTATGTAAGTGTTATAGATTCTACGAATCGCACAAAGATTGTTAATAATACTAAAAAACTAACATGGAAGAATAGCAATTTATTAATTGATATAGGAAGCAGTTATGGTATTTATAATTTAGGAGAAGGTACTATAAATTGGAATAGTGGTAATATTTTTTTAAATGCTTCAACTCATACTAACCGACAATATGGTATATATGTTGAAGGAACAGGAAATATTGATATTGAAAATGTAAAATTTAAAACTATTGGTATTACTAATAATAATCAATATTCTGGTCAATATTTTATATATTCAAAAAATACTAATAATATAAAAACAAAAATTGATATTAAGAATTTTAGTATAGATGAAACATCTAATAAAAATGGTCATAGATATGGTATATACGGAGAAAATTTAAATTTAAATATATTAGGAGGCATTTTTGAAGGATTAAATAGTGGTGATATAGAATTAAAAAATTCACAAATACTTATTACTGGAGGGACATTAAATGACACAATAATAATACCTGATAATACTACAGCAACAATCAATGGAAGTGAAGTTACTATTAATCGTATTGAAAATAGTGGAACTTTACAAATTGAAGATGGTACAATTAAAAATGTTAATAGCAAATCAAGTACAAGTAACATAACTATGTCAAATGGAAATATATATAATACAGAAAATAATGCAGTAGAAATAACATCAGGAACTTTCACATTAAAAGGGGGAAAAATAGAATCAACAAATGGATATGGTGTATATATAAATGGAAGTAATGGGACATTTATAATGGGAGAAAATGACAAAATATTATCAACAGATATTCCAAAAGTAATAGGTTCAACATATGGAGTGTATAGCAAATCAGGCACATTCAATTTCTATGATGGAGTAGTACAAGGTGCTGAAAAAGCAATATATGGAGTAGTCAATGATACACCAGAAAGTTACAAGGTTAAAATTGAAGAAGATGGAAAAAAGGCAATTTTAGGTGTAATTTCAGAAAAAGAAAATATAGTATCAGTAGGTAATATGTATTTTAACAATATGAAATCAGCAATGGAACAAGCTAATAGAGTATCAGGAATAATAGAAGTATATAATGATTTAGATTTAGATGATTCATTAACAATAGATGAAAATTCAAATGTTACAATAAATTTAAACGGACATAATTTAACAGCATCAATTTCAGGATCTTTATTTATAAATAAAGGGGATTTGACAATAATAGATAAAGTGAAAAATAATGATTCATCAACAAATACAGTAGGATCTAAAGTAGAAAATACATTAGGATATGCTATAACTAATAATGGAACATTAACAATAGGAATACAAGATGGTCAAATAGATAAGGTTACACCTCACATAAAAGGAAAAATAAATGCAATACAAAATAATGGAACAGTATATTGGTATGATGGAAGAATAAATGATCAAACTACAGATCAAGAGAAAAAAATGACTTCAGAAATAAGTAATATAAAAAGAGAGATTCAAGCAAGTGCAGAAAAAATCTTAGATGAGCTACAACAAACACTAAAAATAGCTGGAGTGCAAAGTCCAATAATAAAAGTAGATAAAGAATTACCAATATGGACAAACCAACCAGTTACAGCAACAATATATACACCAAGTAGAATAGTACTAAACATAGTTAATAACAATGAAAATGCACAAGTGCAATCTATAGTTGCAAAAAAGGTATGGAAAATGCCAGAAGAAGAAGCAGAAAATTATAGAGTAACAATTCAATTAATGAAAAAGAAAGATGAAGAAATAGTTCCAGCATTAGATAAACAAGAAAAGGAAATCACAGTTAGAATAATAGGAAATGGAACACAAACTTTTGATAATGTACCAATATATGAAGGTGAAAATAAAATAGAATATGTATTAAAAGAAATAAAAGTAGAAAAAAGAACATCTAGGGATGATGAGGATTGGCAGGAATTACCTTTAAATGAATTTAGTGTAACATATGAAGATGAGTAATCCATAAATTTACTTACGGATATACAGGTTTTAAATAAACTCTAATTATAAAAAATAATTAGAGTTTATTATTATATTCAATATGTTACAAAAAATTAATTAAAAAGTAATAAAAATCAGTGATATCTTATTCCGTAAAAATGTAGGCAAATTGCAGAAAAATGGTGAATTGAATAATTAAATTATTTATTTTAATATAAATATATAAAAGATATGAGATATAAAGAAAGAGAGGTAATTACTGGTGGGAAAATTTAAAAAAATTAGAAACATATTTACTTGTATAATTTTATTATTCACAATTATAACTAGTACTTCTTTTGTAAGGGCAACAATAGGTGAAAGACTAGCTATGAGTGAATCAGTAAGGAGTATAATAAAGGAAATAGAAGATAAACCACTAGAAACTCAAAACCTATTTACTGTAAGTAAAGAAAAATCAGGAGATTCACCATCAGAACAAACTGAAAATACATATAATGTACAAATGGAATTAAATATAGTAAACCAAGATGAGAAAGGTGTTACAGGTGGAAATACACTTAAAATTGAAGAAGTTACAGAAGATGAAAATAGTGGAGCACCTAGATTAGGAATACATATATTCAATATTAGTACAGGAGAGCCAATAGAATTATCTGAAAATGGTACATTTAATACACAGGGTCAAGGTGTTATTGTAGATTTTAGCCAATTAGCACAAAATAATAAATATCAAATTTTGATTGAAGATATAGAATCTGCACAAGGATATAGTAAAACAATAAATAGTTTGAAATTAGATATATGTATTGATGATCAGGAAAATATAATAGCTAAGATTTCAGAGATTGAAGGTGCATCTGGAGAGAAATTAGATGCATTAACACAAAGGTTAGCTAAATTACATGGAGTAGATGATGAAGGAAAAGTAACAATAGGCAATGATAAACAAGATCCAGATGTAAATATTAAGTATAAATACGGAGAAATGATAGATATTGAAGGAAATGCTAATGAAGATAATTATGATATAGATGAAAGTGGAGAATGGGAAGATTATAATGATAGTATTACAATATCAGAAAATTCAACATTATATGCAAAAGCGATAAAAAATGGAACTGAAAGTGAAATTTCACTAAAAATTATAAATAATATTGATAAAGAATTACCTCAAATAGATGATGTAAATCAAGAGACTATAAGTGAAGAAGATGATAGAGAAGCAAAAATAACAGCTAAAATAAAAGATAATGCTTCAGGACTAGTGAAATATGGAATTAGTAGGAGTGAAACAGAAGAGCCTGATACATATATAATGGCAGATACTAATTTAACTGAAGAAGATATATCAAAACATAGAAATGCACATCCAAAATTAGAAGGAAATTTAGAAATAGAAGGAATATGTGAAAATGGAATTTACTACATATGGCTATGGGATTCAGCAGGGAATCATGTAGTACAGTTGGTAGAAGTTAAAAATGTAAAAGAAGTACCTGTAGCACAGATAGTTAAAACAGATGGAGCTGATCAAGGATTAGTTGGACAAACATATAACAGTTTATATAGTGCATTAGAAGCAAGTCCTGAAAATTCAAATACAACAATAAAAATAATAGCAGAGATTTATAACGAAAATAATCAAATTAAAAATAGAAATATAACTATAAATTTAAATGGATATAAAGTAAATAATAGAAGCACTAATGAACCAGCTTTAACTGTAAATGAAGGCTCTAGTTTAACAATATTAAATGAAGCAGAAGATGAATCAACTAGTATAATCACAGGTTCACTTGAAAGTGAAAATACAGAAGCAATCTTAGTAAAAAAGGATGGAATATTAACGATTCGGAGAAAATGACAAAAAAGTGTCAGTAGTTCAGCCTTCAATAATTGGGAAAAGTAATGGAATTGTAAATCAGGGAACTTTTAACTTTTATGATGGAAAAATTACAGCCAAAATAAAAAAAGATGGTCAAACACTTGAAGGAAAAAGACCAGTCGCAATAAATGGAGAACCAAATGAATTGCCAATTGCATATTCAGTAAGTATAGAAGATGATGATAAAGAGGATGAACAACTTCAAATAGCTACACTAACTATAATATCTGAGATTGAAGCAAAAATAGGAACTGTAACATACACAAAATTAGAAGAAGCTGTAGAAGCAGCACGGAACACGTTTTGGAGCTGATGGAGAGATAGTAGAAATATCATTAGTACAAGAGTTCTTAAGTAAAAAAGAACCAATAATAATAGGTCAAGATAAAAATATAAGACTAGATTTAGATGGAAAAACTTTAACAACATCTTCAGCAGGATATGTAATAGAAAATTATGGCAATCTAGAAATTGTAGACTCAAGTGAAGAACAAACTGGGAAAATAACGAGCACAACTAATAGTACAATATATAATGGAAGTAAGGAAAATGATGAAGAAAGCCCAGAAGAAAAGCCAGATGAAGAAGAAACAATAAATTTAAATAATGTAAAAAAATTTAACGAAGATGATCCATATTATTTTTATTATGATGGTGAACAGATAATCAATAGTGATGATCATGGAGAAGCTAGTACTGTTTCAACAGGATATTTAGAAATAGATTTAACTGGTAAGGAAGGGAAATATGCTTTAACTTTAGATACAGAAATATCAGCAAAATCAGGAAATGGATATGTTAGTATAACAAATGCTCCAGATAATAGTGATAAAATAAGTTCTTCAATTTATGGAAATTTAATAAGTAATTCATCAAGTAAAAAAACAGCACAAGAGACAATAGATATAGCTGGTGGACGTAAGTATTACTTAAATTTTAGATATAAAAAAGGAAGTAGTACATCTTCTACTTCAGAAGATAAATTTAAAATTAAGAATATAACACTTACAAAAAAGCAAGAAGGAAAATTAACATTAAAAGGTGGAATAATAGAAATAGACAAAGAAGGAACTGAAAAAAATTATTATTCTGCGATAGAAAATAAGGGAATTGTAAATATAGAAAATGGAAATATAACAGGTCAACAAAAATACAATATAGGTATATCAACTCTAAATGCAGGTACATCAAATATAACAGGAGGAAAAATTGCATTAACATCAACATCTTCTGGTATAGCAATAAGGGCAACTGAAAGAGGTGGTATAACCAATATTACTGGTGGTAATATACGTGGATATTATGGAATAAGAACAGAGGAATGTCTAGCAGATGCTATAGTTAAAGGTGGAAACTTTGACAATGGATGTAATTATCAAATATGTAATAATGGTAACTATTCATTGATAATGTTACAAGATGTAAATTTGACTAAAGAAAATAATGGTAATTGTGTTTATATAACTGAAGAATATTCGAATACAGTTATAGATAAGTGTGAAATTAATAGTAAGAATACACGGTATATATTTTAGTGCGTCTGATTCAAATGTTGTTATACATGATAGTCATATTACAACAAATGGTAGTGCTATTAATATATCAAAACCAAATAATTGTGAAATAATAAAATCGACAATTAATGTAACAGGAAATAATACAATTATTCAATGTGGTAAAGGAAATGTTTATTTAACAATAACAGATTCTACTTTAAATAACGAAGAGTCTACAAACAAAAGTAATGGAATTAGTATAAATGGCGGAATACTAAATATAAAAGGAAAAACAAATATAAAATCTTCAGGAGCATCAATATATTCTGGTGAAGATTCAAACACAACTGTAAACATTGAGTCAGGAACAATAGAATCAATAAATTCACAAGCTATAATTATGAATAAGGCAACAGGAGATATTAATATTGGAATAAAAGACGAAGAAGTTAATACAGATTCGCCAATTTTAAAATCAGCATTATCAGAATGGACAGTTCGCTCAGATATGATGAATTTGAATTTTTACGATGGAAAATTAATAGGAGGAAAATATAAAATAATTGGAGCATCAATTGTAGAATTAGAAGATGGATATAATTTAGTAAGTGATAAATATACAGATGATAAAGGAACTGAATTTGACGAAATAAAACTAGGAAAATCAGAAGGAGAAGCTGAATTAAAAAATGGTTCAGAAACTGAAAAAACATATCCAACGTTAAAAGATGCAATAGAAGCAGCTAGTACAGAAAATCCAGAACAACAAACAACAATAAAATTGCTAAAAGATGTATATCAAGCACATCAAATAAAAATAAAAAAAGGTCAGAATATAAAAATAGACTTAAATGGTCATAAATTTTTTGCTTTGATAGATGAGGCTTTATATAATGAAGGAACATTAGAAATAGTTGATAATACTAAGATGAATTCAGAAATAGAGTCAGAGGCAGATGATGACTATAATTTAATTGGATCAACAGGTGCTGTAATTATACATAATGTAGCTGCAAAAAATGATGATGAAACAAGTTCTAAAGGAAAATTAACTTTAGGTAAAGGTACAAAGGTTAATTATACTGCATCAGGTGTAAGTACACAATATAAAAAAGTAATAAGAAATGATGGAGAATTAAAAACTGATGGTGCAACAATAACTGTATCAGGAAATTATATATACGTTATAGATAATATAGGAACTATAGATTTAAATGGAGGTAAAATAACAACAAGTGGAACAAATACATATGTAGTATATAGTGATGGTACTAATACAAATGAAACCGAAAAGTCAAAAATAAGTGGTGTAAATATATCTCAAACTGGTTCAAATTCATATGGTGTGTATAATAATAATAATGAAATAATAGAGATAAAAGGAAAAACAAATATAGAATCAAAAGGTACAGCAATATATAATCATGTTACTGGAAAAATAGTAATAGATGATGTAACTATAACATGTTCAGGAGCAGCAAATGCAATAGATAATGAGGGTCAAGGAACAATAGATATAAATAGTGGAAAAATAGAGTCAAAAGCGACATCAAATTCATATTTTTGCATAAGAAATTATAATGGAGGAACCATTAATATCAAAGATGGAGAGATAATAGGCATTAATGTAGTTATATATAATTATAATAATAAAGATTCAGGAACAATAAATATAGAAGGAGGCACAATAAGAAGTAGTAAGGATAATTGCATACAGAATGGTTACAAGAATCCAGGAACAGTAAATATAATAGGAGGAACTATAATAAGTGAAAAAAAATATGGAATATATAATAAGGCTGGAACATTAAAGTTAGGGGAAAAAATAAAAGATGAAGATGTAGGTGAAGTAAATACTGTAAATCCAAGTATAACAGGAGAAACATATGGTGTATATAATGAGGGTACATTTAACTTTTATGATGGTGCAATAACAGGGCCTATTGGTAAATCTATTTATGGAGGTATTTCAGATAATGAGGATGGATATCAGCGTATTATAACTAAGAATGCTGATGGAACAACTGAAACATCAACATTACAAGAAGTAGAAGTTTTTGAATTAAATGAGATAAATGGCACACAAACTGAGGAAAGTATGGGAAGGTTTGCAACAATAGCAAAATTACAAGAGAAATTAAATACTTTAACAGGTGAAAGTAAAAATTATAAAATTAAGGTATTAGCTAATTTTTCTATAAGATTATCAGAAAAAATAGAAATTCCTAAAGGATTAACAGTAACAATTGATTTAAATGGATTTTCAGTTACAACTGCAAATAGTCCTGCAATCGAAAATAATGGAGAACTTACAATAATGGATTCAAGTCAAGAGTTATCAGGAAATATAATAAGTGAATTAAATGGAAAAAAAGATTCATATGTGGGTAATGTATATAATGGAGAAAATGCAAAATTGAATATTGTATCAGGAAATATAACATCAAGAGGTTTATATGAATATGGTGTATATAATTGTGAGACAGGAACAGTTTCAATAAGTGGAGGAACAATAAATGTAGAAGGTTCTAATGGACATGGTGTATATAATGAAGGAATTTTAGATTTAACTAAAAATACTATAAGAGCGACTAGTTCAAATTCATATGCTGTTTATAATAATAGTAGTAGTGAAAAAAAAGTAACAATAAAAGCTTCAACAATAGAAAGTACAAAAGGAAATGGAATATATAATGAAAATTCAGGAACAATAGAAATAGGTGATATAGTAGGTAGTGAAGAAAAAGACATAATAACAACTATAAATACATTAGAAAAAGCTGTAGATAACCATGGTGAAGGAAAAATAATAATTGATGGTGCAGATATAACTTCAACTTCATCAAATTCGATATATAACTATAGTACAGGAACAATAGAAATAAAAAAAGGAAATTTATCATCATCTTCATCTTATAATACCTCATTTGGCATATATAATTATAGTGGAGGAACAGTCAACATGACAGGTGGAAATATAACAAGTAAAGTGGCTGGAATATATAATAATAATTATTATGAACATGGAACTATAAATATAGAAGGAGGAACAATAACAAGTTCAAGTTCATATGCAATAAATAACAATAAAAGTAATGATTCAGGAACTGTATATATAACAGGAGGGACAATGGTAAGTAATAGTACATACGCAATTTACAACTATGGTGGAACATTAACTATAGGAAAGAAAATAGAACATACAGAAACATCAGAAGATGTCCCTAGTAAAGATAATCCAAGTATAACAGGAAAAACATATGGAGTATATAATAATGACACATTTAATTACTATGCTGGTGCAATATCAGGTAATATTGGACAATCTATAAATGCAAATATAACAGAAATTCAAAAAGATTATCAGGTAGTGAAAAAAGTAGAAAATAATATAGAGACAGCAACATTGGAAAAAATAGATATAATGGAAATAGATAACCAGAATTATAAGACTATAACTGAGATACAAAATAAAATAAGTAGTTTTAATGGAACTGAAGAACACAAAATAAAATTGTTAAATGATATGTATATGTGTAAATCAGAAACCATAACAATTCCACAAAATGCAAATGTGCAGATAGATTTAAATGGTCATTTAATTGAAACTACTAGTGATGTTGCAATTACCAATAATGGAAAATTAGAAATAAAAGATTCTAGTACACAACAAACTGGAAAAATTTGGGGAACAGCAGAAACATTTATTGATAATAAAAATGAATTGATAATTAATGGGGGAGAATATCAGGCTATTAATTATGTTAGTCTTATAAATAATAGTGATATCATAAAAGTTATTAATAATAATAGCAAATTAGAATGGAATAGTGGAAAATTAACAATTACTATAGGAAATAGTTATGGTATTTATAATACAGGAGAAGGTTCTATAAATTGGAAAGCGGGTGACATGTCACTAACTGCTTCAGACACTAAAAATCGACAATATGGTATATATGTTGATGGAACAGGAAATATAGATATTGAAACAATAAATTTAAATATTCGAGGTTATACAGCTAGTCAAGCGTATTCTAATCAATACTTTATATATTCAAAGGACAATAAGGACAAAAAAGTCAAAGTTGATATTAAGGGGTTAGAAGTAGAGGGTAATACAAATGGAAATAGATATGGTATATATGGAAGCAATTTAAACTTAAATATCTCAGGAGGACATTTTAAAACGTTAAATAGTGATATAAACTTAAATGATTCGGAAATACATATTACTGGAGGGACATTTGATGATAGCATAACAATACCTAATGGTACAACAACAACAATTGATGGAAATGATACTAGTATTGATTATATTACTAATAGGGGAACTTTAAATATAGAAAATGGTAAAATTAAACATATAACATGCTCATCAGATGAAAGTAATGTTACAATGAATAATGGAAGTATATACAACTCAGAAGATAATGCATTAGAAATATCATCTGGAACATTCACATTAAAAGGAGGAACAATAGAATCAACAAAGAAAAATGGTGTAAATATAAGTGGAAATACTGGAACATTTACAATGGGAGAAAATGATGGAAGTGTATCAACTATAGAACCTAAAGTAAAAGGATTAATATATGGTATATATTGTAAATCAGGAAAATTTAATTTTTATGATGGAGTAGTAGAGGGAAACACAAAAGCCATATATGGAGAGGTTTATGATACACCACAAAATCATAAAGTTAAAATTGAAGAAGAAGAAACTGTAGCAACATTAGGAACAATTTCAGATACAGAAAATGTAGTATCTGTAGGACATATGTACTATAATAATATAGAATCAGCAGTTGAACAAGCAAACAGGGTATCAGGAACAATATTATTATATAAAGATTTAAAAGTGGAAAGTCCATTAACAATAGAAGAAACAGCAGAAGTAATATTAAATCTAAATGGACATAATTTAACAGCAGAAAATAAGGATATATTGATTACAAATAATGGAAAATTAACAATAATAGATGAATCACCAAATAATGATTCTGCATCAAGTTCAATAGAATCTAAAATAGAGAATAAATCAGGATATGCTATAAGTAACAATGGAACACTAACAATAGGAACTAAAGATAGTAAGATAAATGAGATTACACCTCATATAAAAGGAAATCCAAATGCAATACAAAATAATGGAAAAGTATATTGGTATGATGGAAAAATAAATGAACAAACTACAAGTCAGGAAGGTGAGATGACATTAGAAATAAGTAATATAAAAAAGAAAATTGAATCAAGTGCGGAAAATATTCTACAAGAATTACAAAAAACACTAAAAGCAGTAGTACAAAATCCTATAATAAAAGTAGATAAAGAATTCCCAATCTGGACGAATGAATCAGTTACAGCAACAATATATACTCCAAGCAGAATAGTATTAGACATCGTAAATAATAATGAAAACACAGAACTACAATCTATAGTTGCAAAAAAGGTATGGAAAATGCCAGAAGAAGAAGCAGAAAATTATAGAGTAACAATTCAATTAAT